>JANYBQ010000323.1 GCA_025360705.1 Betaproteobacteria bacterium
GAAGCGCGGCGAGTGGCTGAAGGATGCTCGCGGCTCCAACGAGATTCGCGGCAAGACGCTGGGTATCGTCGGCTACGGCAAGATCGGCACGCAGACCGGGCTGCTGGCGGAATCGATCGGAATGCGCGTGATCTACCACGACATCGAGGCCTGCTTGCCGTTGGGCAACGCGACGCCGGCCGCGACGCTCTCAGCCTTGCTGCAGGAGGCCGACGTGGTGACGCTTCACGTGCCGCAGACCGAGCGTACCCGGCACATGATCGACGCCGAGGGCCTCGCGCAGATGAAGGACGACGCCGTGCTGATCAACCTGGCGCGCGGCCATGCGGTCGACATCGATGCCTTGCACGCGGCGCTGGCCGGCGGGCGGCTGCGCGGTGCCGCCATCGATGTGTTTCCCAGCGAACCGGCATCGGCGACGCAGGTCTTCGAGTCGCCGCTGCGCGCGCTCGACAACGTGATCCTCACGCCGCATGTGGGCGGCTCGACCGTCGAGGCGCAGCGCAACCTCGGCATCGAGGTCTCGGAAAAGCTGCGCGACTACCTGACGCTCGGCGCAGTGCGCGGCAGCGTGAACCTGCCGGAGGTGTCGGTCCACTCGCTGCGCTCGCCGTCGCGCCTGGTCCACATCCACCGGGACCGCCCTGGCGTCATGTCGCACCTCAATGGCGTGCTGGCCGCCGCCGGATTCAATGTGTCGCAACTGCACCTGGAAACCCAGGCCGGCGTCGGTGTGGCGGTGATCGATTTGAGCAAGCCGCTGGATCCTGAGACACTCGATGCGGTGACCCGGGTCGACGGAACGGTGCGCGCCTTCGCGGCGCTGGCAGCCGGGGATTGAGGTGCGCGACCAGCGTGAATGCACCGACCGTCTTTCCTGGACGGCAGCCAGCTTAAATGGCCCAAACGGCTGCCCGGATGGTCGAGCGCTTGGCGTTACAACTAAGCAGCGATGAGGGCTATATGGCCAAATTGTGTCAATTGCGCGACAGAAACAACAACTTGACTTCTAACGAACATGTCAGTATCTTCGCGCGATGCGTCTGACAACTGCCACCCTGACCCTCATGTCTTTATTGCTTGCGGCCTCATCAGCTGTCGCGGCTCCCCAGACCGCGATGCCGGATGATTTCGATAAATTGCTGACTGAAAAAGGATTGTTAACCCAGCTAGGTGACCAGATAGGCCAAGTTCGGCAAACGGTAACCGCAAAAGCTTCAGAACTCGTGGTCAACGCAATAGGGTTTTTGGGCGTGCCGTACCGGCGCGGCGGTAATTCGGTAGAAACCGGCTTCGATTGCAGCGGATTCGTCAGAGCCATGTACCAGCAAACCGTGGGACTGATCCTGCCGCGCAGCGCGGACCAGCAGGCTGCGGCAACACAAGCCATCGACAAAAGTGAACTGCGGCCGGGCGACCTGGTATTTTTCAATACGATGCGCCGCGCCTTCAGCCACGTAGGCATCTACATCGGCGACAACAAATTCATCCATTCGCCCAGAAGTGGGGCTGAAGTGCGCGTGGAAGACATGCGCTTGGGCTATTGGCAGACGCGCTTCAACGGCGCACGCCGCGTCGAGAGTTCAGCATCTACTCAGCCCTGAGACCTGGCCGCCCGTGGGACCAGCGGTACTTAGAACTTATCCGTGAATAAGTTCTTAAGCTCGCTGCTTGCCTTTTTTCGAAGCTACATAGCGCGCAGCCTGGACCACGTTCTGTACAGCGCTCACGACCACGTCGGGGCGATCCTTGTGCACGTGATGACCGGCGTCATCGCATACCTTGATGCGTCCGAGTTTGGACATCTTGGCCAAATTTTGTTGGCTGGCGGCCCAAACTTTTTTTAGGCCGCTCGGCCAGCGGCTGGTTGCATTGCTTTGTGTCAGGACAATCAGCGGTACAGGCGGAAAAGGCCCGGCTCGGCGCGCCTGTTTCAAGGTCAGCGGGGCAGCTTCCAACTCGGCACGCGCCACAGGTGACAGCATGGCCAAAAGCGCGTCCGGCGGATCGTAAAGCAAGCGGGGAATACCGAGTTGACGGCACCGTTGGGTAAATTCCGCATGCCGCGCATCTACCAACACCACTCCTGCCACTTCGTCCGGGAAGGTCTTGGCAAAAAGCTTCATGTAGGTGCCGCCCAGTGAGTGTCCTACTAGCACGTAGGGCGGAGCGATCTTCTCGGTTTGAAGCATGGCACGCAATTCCAGCACAATTTGCAAGCCATCGCGCGATTGGCGCGACGGCTCGCTCTGGCCGTAGCCGGCGCGGTCGTAGGCAACGGCCCGGGTCATTGCCGCAATGGCATTGAATACCGGTCCCCAAGTCCGCTTGCCGTGACCGAGGCCCGATTCGAACACGACCGTGGGCGAGCCGTTGCCTGCGGACACCACGGACTTGATGCCCATGGAGGTGTGGCTGAAATTGGCATGCGGCAATCTGTAGATCTGCTCGGCGGACTTGCGCAGTATCCGCTGCAACAGCGAACGCTTGCCCATACTGGCCGCATTCAGCTTTTTGTTGCTCGCGCGAAGCATCTTCGCGGAGTCAGCAATCTGGGCGCCCGATGCCTCGGCCCCTTGAAGATCCTGTCTGTTGCTAAACTGAAATTTCAAAATGAATATCACCGTCTGGCAGGAGGCAGATCAGTGCAACTGCCGTACGCCGCTTCGGCGGCCATGCCCATGCTTTCGCCCAACGTCGGATGCGGATGAATTGTCTTCCCAATGTCCACCGCGTCAGCGCCCATCTCGATGGCGAGTGCGATTTCACCAATCATGTCCCCCGCGTGGGTGCCGACAATGCCGCCGCCCAGAATCCGGCCGGCGCCATGCACCCCGGTTGAATCGTCGAACAACAGCTTGGTGAAACCTTCATCGCGGCCATTGGCAATCGCCCGGCCCGACGCGGTCCAGGGAAACAGTCCCTTCTTGACTTTTATGCCCTGCGCCGTGGCCTGGTCTTCGGTCAGGCCAACCCAAGCCACCTCGGGGTCGGTGTACGCCACGCTGGGGATCACACGGGCGCTGAACGCCGCGCTGGCCCATTCTTTGTTGCCTTGCAACTCGCCCGCGATCGCCTCGGCCGCCACATGGGCCTCATGGACTGCCTTGTGCGCGAGCATCGGCTGACCAATGATGTCGCCAATCGCAAAAATGTGCGGCACGTTGGTACGCATCTGGATATCCACCGGAATAAAGCCGCGCTCCGAAACCGCGACGCCGGCCTTGTCGGCGCCGATCTTGCCGCCATTGGGCGAGCGGCCAACCGCTTGCAAGACCATATCGTAGGTCTGCGGGGCTGGAGCCGGCCCGCCTGCGTCGGCGGCCGCAAACGTCACTTCGATGCCGCTCGTCGTGGCTCTGGCGCCTACTGTCCTGGTCTTGAGCATGATGTTGTCGAAGCGTGGCGCATTCATCTTCTGCCACACCCGGACCAGGTCGCGATCGGCGCCCTGCATCAGCCCATCGAGCATCTCGACTACGTCAAGCCGCGCGCCGAGCGTGCTGTAAACCGTTCCCATCTCCAGCCCGATGATGCCGCCGCCCAGAATCAACATGCGTTTGGGAATCTCCTTTAGCTCCAACGCCCCGGTGGAGTCCACGACGCGCGGATCCTCGGGCATAAAGGGCAGGCGAACTGCCTGCGAGCCCGCGGCGATGATGCATTTTTTAAACGCGATGGTCTGCGTCTTGCCGCTTTTTCCCTGACCTGGACCCGCGGTTTCCTCGACCTGCAAATGGTTCGGCCCGACAAATGTGCCGTTACCACGCACGGTGGTGACCTTGCGCATCCTGGCCATCGCCGCCAGCCCGCCGGTCAACTTGCCGACTACCTTCTCCTTATGGTTGCGCAGCTTGTCCAGGTCAAGTGTCGGCGCGGAGAAACTAACCCCGAGCGATTCGAAATGTTTCACTTCGTCCATCACCGAGGCCACATGCAGGAGGGCTTTGGAAGGAATACAACCGACATTGAGGCAGACTCCACCGAGCGTCGCATAACGTTCCACGAGTACCACTTTCAGGCCCAGATCCGCAGCGCGAAATGCGCCTGAATATCCACCTGGGCCGGCTCCCAGCACCAGCACGTCGCATTCCAGATCGACACTGCCTGTAAAGCTGGATGCAATCGGCGTGGCGGCAATTGACGTCGACGTCGACGCCGACTGCGCAGGTTTTGCAGTTGGCGCCGGCGCGTCCTGCTGATTCGAGGCGGCGCCCGTCGCTGCGGCATCAAGCAACAAGACAACCGACCCCTCTTTTACCTTGTCGCCAAGTTTTACCTTCAACTCCACCACCAGACCGCCCTGCGAGGCCGGTATTTCCATCGACGCCTTATCGCTTTCCACCGTGATGAGCGACTGCTCCGGCACAATCTTGTCGCCCGCTTTCACCATTAACTCAATCACCGTGACTTCGGCGAAGTCACCAATATTCGGGATCTTGATTTCTACTTGCGCCATGAAAGGCTCCCCTTTTTATTTCTGTTCCCGCAGCGCTTTTTTTATCGCTTGGCCGGCTATAGCAATACCCGGCGGAAATCGCCCAGAATCTGGCTCAGATAAACGTTGAAGCGCGCGGCCGAGGCGCCATCGATGACGCGATGATCCCAGCTCAGCGACAGCGGCAACATCAAGCGAGGGACAAATGCCGAGCCGTTCCAGACTGGCTCAGTCGTAGATCGGCAAACGCCCAGAATGGCGACTTCCGGCGCGTTGATGATGGGTGTGAAATACCGCCCTCCAATTCCGCCCAGCGAAGAAATCGTAAAGCTCGCGCCTGACATTTCACCTGGGCCGAGTTTGCCGTCGCGCGCTTTCTTTGCCAGTTCACCCATCTCTTGCGAAATCTGCAACACGCCTTTCCTGTCGGCGTCCTTTAGCACCGGCACCATCAATCCATTCGGGGTGTCTGCCGCAAAACCGATGTGGTAATACTGCTTGAAAACCAGCTGCTCGCCATCGAGGGATGCGTTGAAGTCCGGAAATTTGCGCAATGCCGCAACACAGGCCTTGATCAGGAACGCCAGCATCGTGACCTTGACGCCCGACTTCTCGTTTTCCCTATTGGTCGCGACGCGGAATGCCTCCAGGTCGGTAACGTCCGCATCGTCGTGGTTGGTAACGTGGGGAATCATGACCCAGTTCCGGTGCAAATTGGCGCCGCTGATCTTCTTGATTCGCGAAATATCCTTGCGCTCGACCGCGCCGAATTTGCTGAAGTCCACCTTGGGCCAGGGAATCAAACCCAAGGCCACGCCATCCGCGTTTGCTCCCGCGCTGCTTGCCCTTCCCTGGACGGCGGCCACGGTTTGTGTCGCGCCGGCCATCACAGAGCGGGTGAACGCCTGTACATCGGTCTCGGTGATCCGGCCCTTCAGGCCCGAGCCTTTGACTTCCGCCAACGGGACACCCAGTTCGCGTGCGAATTTGCGCACCGACGGCGACGCATGCGGCAGGTTGCCTTGCGGCAGGTTGCCTTGCGGCGCCACGCTCGGGTCATGTAACGGCAGCGGTGTTGCGGCAGTCACGTGTGCCCCGTTATTCACAACTTGTTCAGGCGCAGCAGATTCTTCGGGCGCTGCGACAGCAGAGGCGGCCGGCGCAGCCGATATGGCGTTGCTTGCAGCTGCGGTTTTTGGCGCAGCGGACGCAACTTCCAGTACAGCCATCGAGTCGCCGATATTGATTTTGTCGCCGAGTTTTACCTTGAGTTCCTTGATCACACCGGCAGCACTCGAAGGAATTTCCATCGAAGCCTTGTCCGACTCCACCGTGATCAACGACTGCTCCAGTTTCACGCTGTCGCCCGGCTTCACCATGACCTCGATCACCGTCACATCCTTGAAGTCGCCGATGTCGGGAACCAGCACCTGAACTACGCTGGTGGAAGAGGCAGGCGCAGCCGGAGCCGCTGCGGCGTTTGGCTGCGCTGCCACCGATGTGGCGGATCGCGCTGTGTTGGCGGCTGCCGGAGGTGGAGACACTGTGTCTGTTGGAGCTTGCGCGCCCGCGCCCTCCACGTCCAGCACCAATACCAGTGACCCCTGTTTGACCTTGTCGCCCAGCTTGACTTTCAGGTCTTTGACAGTGCCGGAAGCACTCGAAGGTATCTCCATCGAAGCCTTGTCCGATTCCACGGTAATAAGCGACTGTTCGGCGTTTACCGTTTCGCCCGGTTTCACCAGCAATTCGATTACCGTAACTTCGTCGAAGTCCCCAATATCGGGAACGTGTACTTCCATCAAGGCCATCTCATATCTCCAGATTCAATTGATGCGCGGTTTCAGCGCGGCAACGCCGGGTGCCGCTGGCGATGCTACCCTGCACTTTACGCGTACAGCGGATTGACTTTTTCGGTATCGATGCCGTATTGCCTGATAGCCTGCGCCACCCGCGTTGCCGGAAGGTTGCCATCTTCGCTCAGCGCCTTGAGTGCCGCCACGACGATGTAGTGACGATCGATCTCGAAGTGCTCGCGCAGTTTGCCGCGGAAATCACTGCGCCCGAACCCGTCCGTGCCCAAGACCTTGTAGGTACGACCCTTGGGGATAAACGGGCGTATCTGTTCGGCATAGGCCTTCATGTAGTCGGTGGACGCAACCACCGGGCCGGCGTGTTTTTCAAGTTGTTGGGCCACGAAAGAAACACGCGGCGCGTCCGTCGGGTGAAGCAGGTTATAACGTTCGCAGTCCTGTCCATTGCGGGTCAGTTCATTGAAGCTGGGGCAACTCCAGACGTCGGCCTGAACACCCCAGTCTTTCGCCAGTAATTCCTGGGCTGCGATGGCCTCGCGCAAAATCGTGCCCGAGCCCAGCAACTGCACGCGCAACGCGGCGGAATCGATGGCCACATTCGGCAACGCGGTGCCTGGCTTGCATAGATACATGCCCTTGACGATCTGATCCTCGGTGCCGGCGGTGAGGCCCGGCATCGCGTAGTTTTCGTTAAGCAGGGTCAGGTAGTAATAAACGTTGTCCTGCTTCTCCACCATGCGCATTAAGCCATGGTGCAGGATCACTCCGACTTCATGCGCGAAAGTCGGGTCGTAACTGATGCAGTTGGGAATGGTGCCGGCCAGGATATGGCTGTGGCCGTCTTCATGCTGCAGGCCTTCGCCATTCAGCGTGGTGCGACCCGAGGTGCCGCCCAGCAAAAACCCGCGCGCCTGCATGTCGCCGGCGGCCCAGGCCAGGTCACCGATGCGCTGAAAACCGAACATGGAGTAGTACACGTAAAAAGGCACCATGATGCGGTTGTTGGTGCTGTACGAAGTCGCCGCCGCGATCCAGCTGCTCATGCCGCCGGCTTCGTTGATACCCTCCTGCAGGATTTGGCCTTGTTTGTCTTCCCTGTAATACATCACCTGCTCTTTATCGACGGGGGTGTACTGTTGTCCTTGGGGGTTGTAAATGCCGATCTGGCGGAACAGGCCCTCCATGCCAAAGGTACGCGCCTCGTCGACCAGAATCGGCACCACGCGCGGACCGAGTGCCTTGTCGCGCAGCAAGGTCGTGAGAAAACGCACATACGCCTGCGTGGTGGAAATCTCGCGTCCCTCAGGAGTCGCGTCCATCACCGACTTGAACGTGTCAAGCGATGGCACCGTGAACTGTTCGTCCGCCTTGACACGGCGGTGCGGCAAATAACCACCCAAAGCCTTCCGGCGTTCGTGCAGATAACGCATTTCGGGTGTGTCGTCGGCCGGCTTGTAAAAGGGAACGTCAGCTAACTGGCTATCGGGAATCGGTATGTTGAAACGGTCACGAAAAGCCTTGATATCCTCGTCGGCAAGCTTCTTGGTCTGGTGCACATTGTTCTTGCCCTCGCCGATCTTGCCCATGCCGAAACCCTTGACGGTCTTGACCAGCAATACAGTGGGTTTACCTTTGTGATTGACCGCGGAATGGAATGCCGCGTAAACTTTTTGCGCGTCGTGACCGCCGCGCCGCAGCCCCCAGATGTCGTCGTCGCTCATCTTGGCGACCATCTCAAGCGTGCGCGGGTCCCGTCCGAAAAACTGTTTGCGGACATAGGCGCCGTCGTTGGCCTTGAAGGCCTGATAGTCGCCATCCAGCGTGTCCAGCATGATCTTGCGCAAAGCGCCGTCCTTGTCGCGCGCCAGCAAAGGGTCCCAACCGCTGCCCCAAATCAGCTTGATGACATTCCAGCCCGAGCCGCGGAATTCGGCTTCCAGTTCCTGGATGATCTTGCCGTTGCCGCGCACCGGTCCGTCCAGGCGTTGCAGGTTGCAGTTGATGACAAAGATCAGGTTGTCGAGGCCTTCGCGCGCCGCAAGACCGATAGCGCCCATGCTTTCCACTTCGTCCATCTCGCCATCACCGCAAAATACCC
>JANYBQ010000351.1 GCA_025360705.1 Betaproteobacteria bacterium
GTCAGCGACCCAAGCCGTATCAAACAGATGGTGTTTGGCCATTTCTCGCGTTGCCCGTACCCGCTGCAGAAGTTCGATTCGGATACCGAACGGCGCTTTGCAGTTATTCTGGAGCGTGATGCCGAGAAGTGGTTCAAGCCGGCCAAAGGGCAGTTTCAGTTGTACTACAAGCTCGGCGTTGCGCAGCCCGAGTACATACCTACCGGATTTTGTCGTTGAGACTGCGCACGGTTTGTCCATGTGCGAGACCAAGGCTCGCAATGAACTGGCTCCGAGGAGGTCAAGGCCAAGGCGGAAGCGGGGGCTTTATGGTGCCGGCATGCGTCGGACCATGCCCGGACTATTGGCGGAAAATCTTGGAAATACTTATTGGTGCCGCATGATCAGGTAACCGAAGACAAACGGCTGGTTGACTTTGAGGCGTTGGTTTCGCACCGGGTGAGCTTGAAATATCTTTGAAAAGTATTTACCAGTTTGGTATACTTATCATCTGAATGAACATCACATTCATCGATGCTGATGTCGAAGCGCTTTGTCGGCAATCCAAGCGCGCCACGCGAGAACTGGGAGTTGCGTCGGCCCAAAAGCTCCAGCGCAGATTGACCGAACTTTTCAATGCGGAGAACGTCACAGAATTGGTGGCTGGCCGCCCGCATCCGTTGATGCTTGACAAGCGTGGGGCGTTCGCCGTGGATCTGCACGGTGGCGACCGGCTGGTGTTCAAGCCCACGAAACAGCCACCACCGGCCAAAGCTGATGGCTCCATCGACTGGGCCCAGGTAACTGAAGTAACCATTGTTGAGTTGGGGGACTACCATGATTAGCCAAACTAGACCGGCGACTACCAGCTTTGGCGCGTTGGCCGATTTTGCGCCGGACTGGATCGCTACGCCTGGCGACACCATCGCGGATTTGTTGGAGGAGCGGGGTTGGAGCCAGGTGGAACTGGCGCAGCGCACGGGTTATTCCGCCAAACACGTAAACCAGTTGCTCAAAGGCGAGGCCGCCATTACGCAGGAAACCGCGATCAAGCTGGAAAAGGTGTTGGGCAGTACCGCCCGGTTCTGGCTGGGCTTGGAAGCGCAATATCGGGAGCAACTGGCACGCAAAGCGGACGTTGCCGCGTTGGCGGCCGATGTGGACTGGCTCAAGGAGCTTCCTCTGGCGGACATGGTCAAGTTTGGCTGGGTTCGCCGCGTGACTGACAAGGCGCTTCAGGTACACGAATGCCTGCGTTTTTTTGCGGTGTCCAGCGTCTCTGCGTGGCGCGTCCAGTACCAGCAGCCGGTGGCTGCATACCGTGCGGCCCCCAAGCTGACGCGCACCCCTGAGGCTGTCGCCGCCTGGCTGCGGCAGGGCGAACGCTTGGCTGGGAAACTCCGATGCAGCGCGTTCGACAAGTCCAGCTTCGAAGCAGCGCTGGTCGAGGTACGTCGGCTGACCCGGGAGCGCGAACCCAAGCGATTTTTACCCGAGTTGCAGCGGCTGTGTGCTCACGCAGGCGTTGCCGTAGTGGTGGCCCCCGCGCCGGCTGGTTGTCCTGTAAGCGGTGCGACGAAATGGTTGGGCACCAATAAGGCCTTGATCATTCTGAGCCTGCGCGGAAAGTCGGACGACAAGTTGTGGTTCACCTATTTCCACGAAGCAGGCCATCTTCTCAAACATGGCAAGTCCCTCACCTTTCTCGACATCCTGGGCGAAGACGGATTGAACGCCGAGGAAGAAGCAGAGGCTGACGCGTTTGCGCGTGACTGTCTCCTGCCCTCTTCAGCCTTCCGGTTGTTCGTGGGGAAAGCCCGATTCAGCGCTGCGGCTGTTCGCGCTTTTGCACAGGAACAAGGTGTTGCGCCGGGAATAGTTGTGGGGCGCCTGCAGTTTGAAAAGCATTTGCCTTGGGCGCACTTGAACGATTTGAAGGTCAAATACGTCTGGGCGCACGAACAAGCCGGCTGAATACGACGTGAAGCAACACGGCCCTCAAGGCGTCGTTTTGCTTCACGTCAGGCCTCGGCCTTCACCTTCAACCGCCACGCATGCAGCAGCGGCTCGGTATACCCACTCGGCTGCACCAGCCCCTTGAACACCAGATCGCTCGCCGCCTGAAACGCAGCGTCATCCGGATGGCTTGCCATCGACACATACAGCGCATCCCCGGCATTCTGTTTGTCCACCACCTTGGCCATGCGCTTGAAGGTGCTGCGCACCTGCGCCTTGCTTACCACACCGTGCAGCAGCCAGTTTGCGATGTGCTGGCTGCTGATACGCAGCGTGGCGCGGTCTTCCATCAGGCCTATGTTGTGGATGTCGGGCACCTTGGAGCAACCAATGCCCTGGTCGATCCAGCGCACGACGTAACCCAGGATGCCCTGAGCGTTGTTGTCGAGTTCCTGCTGTTTGTCGGCG
>JANYBQ010000356.1 GCA_025360705.1 Betaproteobacteria bacterium
CATTGCCTTTCACGTGGAAGGTCTGCGCGAAGATGGCCTGCCGGTACCGCCGGCCGCCAGCCAAGTCGAATACGTCGAGGTCGGTAGCCGGGTTTCGGCATTTTTGTTTGAAGAGGTGCGGGTATTTCACCGTCCACACCCATCGCCAAATACCGACAAAGGCGCTGTGGCGAGTATTCGCAAATGGCTGGAGCAGCACGGAGTTGAACCATGAACGTAATGACTGTTGACGACTTTCACGCAACGATTGAATTTGACGCTGATCTTGATTTGTTTCGTGGGGAAATTCTCGGCCTCAATGGCGGCTCCGATTTCTACCGAAAGAACCCAAAGGAGCTGCGGGCCGAATTCAGGCGGTCACTCCAGGTTTTTCTTGAGGTTTGCAAAGAGAAAGACATCCAGCCGAGACGCCATTTTTCAGGCAAGTTCAACTTGCGGATTTCCCCGGATCTACACGAAAAGTTGGCCATCGCTGCCCAGGCGCAAGGCAAGAGCATCAATACTCTGGCGCAGGAGGCTTTGCGAGACTGCGTTGCTTAGTGAAGACGCCAGTTAACTTGTCGCCCAAGCCAGACGCCTACGACGCCGCTTGGCTTCGGCGTTCGACCGACCTAATTCAGCGCGCGTGCTTGTATCCAGACTGGGTGCCACCACCATGCTGGCTGCAGAGGATGCTGGGGTGGGTGGCGCAGCGGCATCAAGGAGGAATCCGGGCCCTAGGCCACGGAGGGGGACATTCGCGGAGCCGCCCACCCCGGCGTCCTCGGCTCGCACATACACTGAACCGCGTCCCGGTTTTCAATTGCGATCAGCTCTCGGCAGAATGTCTGTCGCCGGAGCATATTTGTCACCCAGCGCCAGCAACTCCGGCGTGCCGATCAGGGTGTTGAGCTGATCGAAGTCCAGCATTGCGTCGCGCATCGGCAAGGTGGTCTGGTGGGCCTGGAGCGACTGGTAATAACGCTGCAATGTATGCGCCACCGCGCGCGCGGTACCGCCGGGGAAAATCACAATCTTGAAGCCGCGTTGCCCGAGTTCGTTAGCGTCCTGCACCGGCGTCTTGCCGCCTTCTACCATGTTCGCCAGCAGCGGCACGCGGCTTGCGAAACGCTTGCAGGCGATATCCATCTGCTCGGGCGTGCGCAATGCCTCGATGAACAAGGCGTCCACGCCGCAGGCCAGGTAACTTTCGGCACGCTCCAGCGCGGCTTCCAGGCCCTCGACGGCCACTGCGTCGGTACGTGCCAGTATCAGCGTCCCCGCGTCGTGGCGGGCATCCAGGGCTGCGCGTAATTTGCCGCACATCTCGGCTGTGCGGATGACCGCTTTACCGTCCAGATGTCCGCATCGTTTGGGGAAGTCCTGATCTTCCAGCTGGATCATGGCGGCGCCCGCGCGCTCGAAGCCGCGTACCGTGCGCTGTACGTTCAGTGCGTTACCGAAACCCGTGTCCGCATCCACGATGACCGGCGTATCGACGCGTTCCGTGATACGCGCCAGCGTGTCCTGCACTTCGGTGAAAGTGGTCAGCCCGATGTCGGAGCGGCCCAGGCGCGTGTAGGCGATAGACGCCCCCGAAAGGTACAGCGCCTCGAAGCCGGACTGCTGCGCTACCAGGGCTGTCAGCGCGTCGTAGATGCCGGGCGCTAACAACACCGTGCCGTGTTGCAGACGTTGTTTCAATGGAGCGTGCACAGGACCATCCGTTTAAAAAGCCGCCGGGCCGAAATCAGCCGTCCAGTTGGGCCGCGGCGGTGCCGGCCGCGATCCAGCCGCCACCGACCGCGCTGAGCAGACCGTTGCCCGACAGATACCCCCATACCGCGTTGCCCGAAACGCCACGCGCGGCGCCGCCGGCCGCCAGCAGATTGACAAAGGGCGCGCCGTCGGTTGTCAGGACGCGGCATTCGCCGTCGATGTCCAGCCCGCCTTGGGTGTGGAACAAGGCGCCGGTCACTTTGACGGCATAAAAGGGCGCCGCAAGAGCGCGCCGGAAGCTTCGGCCAAAACCATCGATAAATCCGGGCTGCGTAGCCGACAAGGCGTTGTGCAAAGCAGGCAACTCGCAGCCGATCACACGCGCTAAAGCGACCTCGTCTACAGCGGTCTTGACCGCGCTGGCCTTTTCAAGTTCCACGAAGTCCGGAAAGCCGTGCGCCATCTCCCGCAAAGGTCCGTCGAAAACATTCCAGGCGATACGTCCCGGTTGGTCCAGCACATGCACGGCCGCTTCCGAATATCCCAGCGTCTCGTCGTGGAAACGCGCACCCGCCGCGTTGATTTGCACGCCACCTTCCATCATCACTGCCCAGCTCATGAGCGCACCCTGCGGCGTGGCCCAGGAGCCGTGGCCCTGGTAACCGCCCAGGTCAGCCAGCCGCGCGCCCAACTCGCGCCCCCAGGCGATGGCGCTGCCGTCGTTGCCCACGTGGCCGGCGAACACTGCCTCGCGCATGGCCGGCAACAGTTCGTGCACCATGGCGGTATTGCCGCCGAAACCGTTGCAGGCCAGGATCAATACGTCGCAGGCCAGGTGCTCAAGTGCACCATCGGGTCGCTCGTAGGACAGGCCCAGAATCCGGTCCGCCGAATCGACCCACAACTCGCGCACCACGGCGTCGGTCAGGATGTCGGCGCCTGCGCTGTTGGCGGCACGTTCGAGGTGCGCCATCAATCCGACACCGGTGCGTTCGGCCACGGCATGCATGCGGCGCGCGTGGTGGCCTGGATACAAAAAGCCATCGAGTATTTCAAACCGGATGCCGTGCTTCAGTTCGAGTGCGTCGATCGCCTGCGACACCGCCGCGACATAGGCATTGACCAGATGCTGCGGCGCCGCGCCATGCGCCTTGGCCTGGATATCCTGCGCGAACAACTGGTGCGAGTCTTCGATGCCCAGCGACTTTTGCAGCCTTGTTGCGGCGGCCGGGATGAAGCCGGAAGACAAGGCGGTGGACCCGGTGAGCGTGGCATCACGCTCCAGCACCAGGCACTCGACGCCCTGGTCGCGCAGCCGCAAGGCAGCCGTCAGCCCGCAGGCGCCAGCGCCCACGATGGCCACCGGCACATGGGGTGCGTCGGGCATCTGCTGCGCGCGCCGGACGAGCAGCGGCTTCATGGAAAACGTCCTGACTGTTTGCGAAGCTGGTTCATGAGGCCGCCGGCGGCCACCATATCGAGCAGGAATTGCGGTATCGGTTCGCACGGCAGTCGTTCGCCGGCAGCCAAGGTCAGCGTCAGGGATTGCAGGTCGAGCTCCACGGTTTCGGCTTCCAGCAGTTTTTCGGCTTCGGGCGTGGTCAGCAACAGCAGGCCCAGGTTGAACGCGTTGCGAAAAAAAAGGCCGCTGAAGTTGGGCGCGATCACGGCCCGCACACCGAGGTGCACCAGCGCCGCGGCCGCCTGTTCGCGCGACGATCCGATACCGAAGTTGGGGCCCGCTGCGATGACATCACCCGGGCGTACCGCAGCCGCGAACTCGGGCCGCACCGCCTCCAGGCAATGACTGGCGATGCCGTCGATGGACAGCTTCATGTAGGTGCCAGGGGCCAACACATCGGTATCGATGTCCGCGCCAAGTTTCCAGACCCGGTGCGTGCTCACCGCAGCACCTCGCGCGGGTCGCTGATGCGCCCACGCAGCGCAGACGCCGCCACGGTGTACGGCGACGCCAGATACACCTGCGTGTTGGGCGACCCCATGCGGCCCTTGAAGTTGCGCGCCGTGGTGGCGATCACGGTGGCGTCGTCGGGCATCGCGTTGCCATAACCCGCACAGGCGCCACAGCCCGTTGCGAACACCTCGGCCCCGGCGTCGCGCAGTACCTGCATGACGCCTTCGCTCTCGGCCATGGCCTGGTCCTGCAGACTCGCCGGTGCGACCATGAGACGCACGCCCTGCGCAACGTGTTCGCCCTTGAGCACCTGTGCGGCCGCGCGCAGATCGTCGAGCTTGGCGCCGGTGCAGGCACCGATATAGGCCACGTCCACGCCGATGGCGGCAAAGTCCTGCACGCTGTGCGTGTTGGCGGGGCTGTGCGGGGCTGCCACCTGCGGCGACAAGCTGGCCGCGTCGAAAATTTCGGTCTGGGCGTCTGCATCCGGATCGGTGAACCAGGGTGTGGTGTCCACGTCCGCGACACCGGCGGCAGCGAGCCACGCACGCGTAGTTTCATCGGGGGCGATCAACCCCGCCTGCGCGCCCATTTCGGCGCTCATGTTGGACATGGTCATGCGCTCCTGCATCGACAGCGCGCGCACCGCCTCGCCGCAGAATTCGACCGCCTGGTATTGCCCCCCGTTCATGCCGAAGCGGCCGATCATGTGCAGCATCATGTCCTTGGCAGTAAGGCCCGGACTCAGGCGGTTTTGCCATTCCATCCGCAGCGTGCGCGGTACACGCACCCACACTTCGCCGGTAACCATGACACCCAGCATCTCGGTGCTGCCAATACCGAACATATACGCGCCGAACGCGCCGCCGGTGGGTGAATGCGAGTCCCCGCCGACACAGAAAAACCCCGGGCGGATATGGCCTTTTTGCGGCAACACCACATGGCAGATACCGATGCTGTCGTAGACATGCGGCAACTGCTGGTCGCGCGCCCACTCGCGCGCGATGCGCACGATGCGGCGCGAGTCTTCGTCCTGCTCGGGTACGTAGTGGTCCATCACCAGCACCACCTTCGATTTGTCCCAGATCGATGCGCCGAGTTCTTCGAGCATCGGCTTGAGCCGGCGCGGGCCCGACGAGTCGTGGAACATCGCCAGGTCGACCTTGCAATTGACGATTTCGCCGACCTTCGCATGCGCCTGCCCGGCGGCTTTCGCGATCAGTTTCTGGGCCAGCGTGCGCGCCGGCGGAGGAGGGCTGGTCATGTGCATGAAATTTCAGCCGGACAGGTTTTCGCTGACCAGAATCGTGGCGTCGCTGCTGCCCACCTGCGACACCTCCATCTGGTATTCGTAACGGTCGGGCCGGTACAGCCCGTGCAGCCACTGGACCGGGCGCTCGCTGGTGTCGAACACCAGCCGGTGCACCGACAGCAGCGCGGTGCCGACGGCGACATCCAGCGCGGCGGCCACCACGGCATCGGCCTGGCGTGCCGACACGGTCTGGTGCGCGCGGCCCAGTTCCACGCCGGATTCTTCGAGCAGGCGCAATATGGGTTTTTTCGCCAGTTCGCGCCGCCCGAAATGGCGCGCCAGATCTTCCGGCACATAGGTGGTGATGTACGACAGCGGGCCATTCGGCAAACTGCGCCGGCGCACGCCTTTTTGCACCTTGGCGTTGGGCGCGATGCGCAGCGCCTTGGCCACGCTTTCGGACGCGCTGATGCTGCGCCACTCCAGCACCGTGACCGTGGTGCGCAGGCTCATGCTGACGATTTTTTCCAGCAATCCGGTCAGGCGGGTAGGGCGCACCTGGCCGTTCGGGGATAGATGGCCGGACGACCTACCCGCCGGACCAGGTGCCGGCCGGGTGCCGCGCCCGGCCTGGCGGATGATCAGCCCTTCGGTCGCCAATTGTTCGAGCGCGCGGCGCACCGTG
>JANYBQ010000366.1 GCA_025360705.1 Betaproteobacteria bacterium
CCGGCAAGACCATCCGGCGGCGCTGGATTCCGTGGGCGACCATGCTGTTGAAGGTGTTCGCCGTGGATGTGCTGGCCTGCCCCAAGTGCGACTCGCGCATGCAGCGCATCGCGTGGATTACGCAGCCGAGAGTCATCAAGGCGATTCTCGCCTGCGTCGAAGCGATGCCACAGCCGCCTTAGCGGCCTTGGATGACTCAGAAAACCAGGGGGAAAAATCACCCCGATCATAGAGGGTGGCGGAAGCTCCGCCTTTTCCTTGACCTGCGTCAGCACTGGGCGTATCAACAGGCAGGAACTCACCCATGCCAAGCCCGTGGAACGCGAAATTCGCCCGTCAAGCACTCACTTTTTCATCCAACCCAGGCTCAAGACCTGGGAACCATCCATCCCTGCCGTCCAAATGAGGCTTTTAAAAACCCTATACACACGATTCCTACTCCTCGCGCTGAGTGGCTCTGGCTTCCTTCTTTGTTTGGGATGTCGTACTTCATTACCTCATGAGGTAGCTGCCCCCATCAAAGCTGTGGGAAAAATGGAGCCTGCGACCCTCACCCTAAAGCCCGGCGCCACCGGCGAATTCAAGTTCTCTCTCGTGATCACCGGTGAAGACAGATTTTTCTACACCACAGACATAACCTGGAGTCTGGTGGGTACACCGTCCTATTCTGTTGGGACGATTGCCAGCGCCCCGGGTCAAATGTCCGGACAAAACAACTTTACACTTGGTCAATTCCAAGCAGTGTCAACCCTTCCAGCCGGGGTAGATCGCGTGACATTTAAAATCATGGCCACCTATCTCACGGGCACCCCGGCTGAGGTCACAACCACCGCCGACGTCACCCTGGATGTAAATGCTCCTGCCGCGACCGCCACAGAGGCCGTCCCGGCCGAGGCACCCCATGAATAAGCCCACGATCTTCCAGTTCTATGCCGGGGTCATGCTCATCGGTCTACTCGGATGCACAAGTTCCACAGCTCCCAATCCTATCCCTGTGCCGACCTACGCTCTGGATCTGTTGCCACGAGAGACCGCGATCCGCCCAGCAACTTATGTCGCGTTCATCGCTACCTTTCAGCGGGACAGCAAGGCGGCGACTTTAGAGGGTTCGCCCAAATGGGACTTGGTAGGAACTCCGGGCTATACACCGAAACCTCGCTCAAACTCTCCGCCGCCCTGCATCCGTTGGGGCGCATCGGCGAACCCGATGAAGTGGCCAATGCCATTCGCTGGTTTTTGTCGCCGGAGAACACTCGGGTGACCGGCCAGATGCTTGCCGTGGATGGCGGCTTGAGCAGTGTGCAACCGCGAATCGTCACGGCATGACATCCGCATTGCGTTCCTTGGTTTTGGTCCTCGGCGACCAGTTGAATGCGCAGTCCGCCGCGTTTGATGGCTTCGACCCGAAGCGCGATGCCGTTTGGATGGCCGAGGTGGCGGAGGAATCAACACACGTCTGGACGCACAAAGCGCGCATCGCATTGTTCCTCGCGGCCATGCGCCACTTCCGGGATGGTTTGCGTGAGCGTGGTTTCATTGTGCATTACCGGGCGCTGGATGACACGCTCCCTGCTTCCACTGCGAGCACGTTCGCCGAAGAATTGCTCGCTGCGGCCAGCCGTCTGACCCCGCAAAAGCTCATCGTCGTCCAACCCGGGGAATGGCGGGTGGAACAAAGCCTGCGCGAAGCCTCACGGGCGGCCGGCGTGGACCTGCAAATCCGCCCCGACCGGCACTTCCTCTGTTCCCGGGAGCAATTCGCCGCGCACGCCCAAGGCCGCAAGCAGTTGCGGCTGGAATATTTTTATCGCGAAATGCGCCGTCACCACAAGGTGCTGATGGATGGCGACCAGCCGGTCGGGGGCACGTGGAATTACGATAAGGAGAACCGCGGCAGCTTCGGCAAGGAGGGCCCGGGCCTGATTCCCAAGCCGCGCGCCTTCCCGCCCGACGCGACCACGCGAGCGGTCCTGGCCTTGGTGGAAAAACGGTTCGCAGCCCATCCCGGTCAACTCGCGGCGTTCGACTGGCCGGTGACGCCGCAGCAGGCGAGGGCAGCGCTGGACGATTTCATCGAGAACCGGCTGGCGGATTTTGGCCGGGTCGAGGACGCCATGTGGACGGGCGAGCCGGTGGTGTTCCATGCGCGCCTTTCGGCGGCGTTGAACTTGAAGCTGCTTGACCCGCAGATCGCCATCGAGGCGGCGTTGGAGGCGTATCAGCGGAAGCACGCGCCGCTGGCGGCGGTGGAAGGCTTTGTCCGGCAATTGCTGGGCTGGCGCGAGTATGTGCGCGGGGTGTATTGGCTGCTCATGCCCGAGTATGCGGCGCGCAACGAACTGGCGGCCGAACGGCCCTTGCCGGAATTCTATTGGACCGGTGCGACTGACATGAATTGCCTGCGGCACGTCATTGGCCAGACGTTGGAATTGGGCTACGCGCATCACATCCAACGGCTCATGGTCACGGGACTCTTCACGCTACTGCTCGGGGTCGAACCGCGGGCGGTGCATGAGTGGTTTCTGGCCGTCTATGTGGACGCCGTCGAGTGGGTCGAGCTGCCGAACGTGCTTGGCATGTCGCAATACGCGGACGGCGGCGTGATGGCGTCCAAGCCCTACGTGGCCACGGGCAAATACATCCAGCGGATGAGCAACTACTGCGTGGACTGCCGTTTTGATCCGGCGAAGTCCACGGGCGACGACGCCTGCCCCTTCACGACGCTCTACTGGGACTTTCTACTGCGACACGAGAAGCTCCTCGCCCAGAATCAGCGCATGAAGATGCAGTTGAAAAACCTCGCCCGCCTCGACGCGCCCAAGCGGAAAGCCATTCAGCAGCAAGCGATGCAGTTCCGCGCCACCTGCCGCCCCACCAGGGCTGCGGTTTAGAAACCAATGACAACGGAATCGAATCGTCGTAGCCTTGGGTCATGCAAGATTTGACGATCTTTCTGCAAGCTCTGGTTGCCGCCTCGATTTTCTTTGTCTGGGTGGTGCGCTACGACAACATAGTCCAGGAGTTCAATCAGTATGGCCTGCCGCACTGGCTGCGCGATTTGGTGGGAATTCTCAAACTGACTTTTGCGCTGCTGCTGTTGTTGGGGATACAACACGCATCCCTGGTCATGATCGGTAGCCTCGGTATCGCCGGGTTGATGGCTTGCGCCTTTGTCATTCATCTACGGGTGAAGAATCCCGCGTTCAAGATGATCCCCTCGCTGACTTTGCTGGCGCTCTCCCTGATCATAGCGGTCATCAACTACCGGCTCCTCAAAGGGTGATGACGAGCGCCACGGGGGCAGACGGGAGGCGCTTTCAGCCCTGAAAAACTGCTGCGAGGGCGAAGTGGCCAGCAGTTAATTCTGACAGAACGAAGTATGCGCAGTCGGATTAATGATCAATAATGCCATCTTGAACGTCGCTCTGATCCTTTGCTCGGCCATTTCCTTTCTTGGATACGGCGCAGCGTGCTTTCTCTCTGACTCCGTAAAACGGGAGTTCGACCGCTACCGATTTGGTTCGCAGCGCGCGCTGATCGGAGGCTTGCAGTTGTGCGCTGCGGTGGGTTTGCTGGCTGGCCTGAGCCAACCGTGGATGGGGCGCGCGGCGGCGGCGGGCCTCGCCCTCATGATGCTGATCGCGGTCGGCGTCCGGACTAAAATCAAAGATACTTTCCTGCAAACGACCCCGGCGCTGTTCTATCTGGTGCTGAATACCTACCTCTGTCTGGCAGCATTCTGACCACTCGGTATACGGTCAGGGTAGGATCCTGCCGCCGTCACCTCGTCATCGCCCATTTTCGGGTGCGATGATGGCGGTATTTGAAAAGCAATTTCAGATAGACCCTCACTCCGGTCTCGGAAACGAGTCGGCCCCACCAGGCGCGGCCCCACTGGTAGGTCACCGTGTCATGCAAAATGCATTCGGCGGGCCCTCGTCGCTCGAAGCGGTGCTCGTGAATGAACAAGGTGAAGGGACCTTCCACGATCTCATCCACCAGCAGATCGGTTGCTTGCACGGTCTTCCACCGACAGGTCCAGTGCATCGGGATAATCCACCAATCGCGGCAATGCAGTTCGATCATGCGCCCCTCCTGGGCCGGGCCATCCGTTTTGATACCAAGTTGCGTTCATAATAGGTCTATCAGCCATGGATAGGCGACTACCGGCCGGAGGGATTTGGGATTGTCTCCGATGGTCTTGAGGGCCAGTTCCAAGCGGTCCTCGACGGCCCGCATGGAGGGGAACA
>JANYBQ010000381.1 GCA_025360705.1 Betaproteobacteria bacterium
GGTAACGGACCGCAAGTCAAGGCTCGGGCGGTAAGCGATACGACCAACCGCTTTGCAACCCTTGTTGCACAGTGGTTTAGCGCAACTTTTGCCAAATTTCACACGCCGTGTCACCGTCGATGCAAGTGGTTTTCGCGGGGCGACAGGTACATGACCGTTGCGTGCGGATACGAATATTGGGTGGCTCAAGGTATGCGGTCAGAGTCCTCTGGCGCGTAGCGCGCGCCGGAGGGCAGCCTACCCGCGCGGGGCTTCGGCGCCAACGCTGCCTGCGCAGGGCTGCGCTGAACCAGCCAGCGTCGCAGCAATTTGGCGGTAAGCGGCCAGCCACCCCACCTTGACGAATCGACGACCGCCAATGCGGTCGTCGAGCTCAGCCGATCGGCTGCCAGCGATGCGGCAGCAGTTCTTCGATGCGGCTGTTCATGTGTGTCGGCAGCCGAGTCAGCACATCCTTGAGGTAAGCCCACGGATCGTGCCCTTTAAGCTTGGCTGACTGCGCTAGGCTCATCACCACGGCCGCACGTTGCCCGGCCAGTTCACTGCCGGCGAACAACCAGGCCTTGCGCCCCATCGCCCACGGCCGCATCAGGTTCTCGACGTGGTTGTTGTCCACCGGCACCCGGCCGTCGTGCAGGTGCGCCGTCAACGCAGCCCAGGCGTTCAGGCTGTAGTCGATGGCGCGCGCAATCGCGCTGCCCTCGGGCACGCGACCCCGCTCCAGCCGCAGCCACACGTGCAACTCCTCCCACAGCGGCTTCGAGCGGGCTTGCCGCATCGCCAGCCGTTCATCTGCGGCCAAGTCTTTGGCCTCGCGCTCGACGCGGTACATCAGCGCGATGCGCTGCACTGCCTGCAATGCCACCGGGCTCTGATTGACTTTGATCAACTCGTCGAACTTGCGCCTCGCGTGCGCCAGGCAGCCCGCAGCCGTTCGCCCGTTTTGCTCGAGCACGCTCTCGTAGCCCTTGAACTCGTCACGCACCAGCGTGCCCACCCAGCCGTGCAGGAACGCTGTCGGGTACTTCGCGCCCCGGCCGACGCAGAAGTCATATGCCACGCCGGGCAGCGCATCGAAGCCACCTCTGGCATAGGCCCAGACGTAAGCCTTCTTTGTCTTGCCCGCCCCGGGGTCCAGCATATCCACCGGCGTCTCGTCGGCGTGCAGCACCTGCGCACCGAGCACGAACTCGCGGTGCACGTCGAACAGCGGCGCCAGCGCAGCACCCCCGCGCCCCGACCACGCCGCCAGGGTGGATCGCGGCGTGTGCACGTTCGAGCGTGCGTTAATGGCCGCTTGCCGGTAGTACGGCAGGTGATCGACGAAGCGGCTGACCAGCGTGTGCGCAACGAGCCCGGCAGCCGGCATGCCGCTGTCGATGATCTGCGGCTCCACGGGTTCTTGAACGAGTATCTGGCAGCACCGGCAGGCCCACTTGCCGCGAATGTGGCGATGCACGAAGAATTGGGCCGGCACGATGTCCAGCCGCTCGCTCACGTCCTCGCCCAAGCGCTGCATCGGCTGGCCGCAATCGGCTCTCGGGCAGGTGGTGTTCTCGGGCTCGTGGTGGTGAACGACGCGTTCCAGGTGCTCTGGCAGCGCTTGCCGTTTGGGCTGGCGCTTTGGCTCGACCGCAGCGGCTGGCTGCGTGATGGCTTGGGCTTGCAGCGCTTCGAGCTGCGCCTGCAGACTCGCCTCGTCCGCTGCCAGTGTTTCTTCGAACAATTGGCGCTGCTGGGCGTTCATCGCCTCGGTGCGGGCGGCGAACTTCCACGCCTTCAGCCGCGCCAGCTCGAACGTGATGCGCTCGATCTTGGCGTCCTTGAACCGGATAGCCCGGTCGCGCTCGGCGAGCTGCTGGCTTTGCTGGGCGATGCGTTGGCTCTGCGTACCGATGTGCTGGAGCATCTGCGCGGCCACCTCGGCCAGCGCCGCCGGGCTCAGACCGTGCAGGTCTTGGGCGTTGAATTGCGGGGCCGGGAATGCGTGCACTTCGAGCATGTGCACATTGTGCTGAAGTGAGCATTGGTGAGGCTATCCGGGCCGATTCGGATTGCCCGCGCCGCGCCGATCAAGGCTCAATCACATCCTCGTGATGGCCCGCATTTGCTCCAGCCGCTGCCACGGCAAGCCGAGCACGAGGGCGTCGAATTGCGGCTGCGTCAGGGCCATCGGTGCCGCAGTGCCGAACCCCTCGCGCGGCCACACGAAGCGGCCAACGTTCAGGCGCCGCGCAGCACACCACACGCCGAAGCCGTCGTGCACCAGCAGCTTGATGCGGCTGGCCCGTGCGTTGGCAAACAGGTAGCCGTGATACGCCTTCGCCGAGCCGAAGACTTGCACCACGCGGGCGAGCAAGGCATCAGCGCCGCAGCGCATGTCGATGGGCTGTGTGGCCAGCCACAGCGCGTCGATTCTGATCAACGGCGTGCGGATCACTTCGCCCCCATGCATTGCAGCAACCAGCGGGCGCACTCCGGGGCTGCACTGACAGGCCAGCTCACGGCAACGGCGGCAGCGCCCCGACGCCATTCGATGCGGATGTCGGCCATCGGCGCAGCATGGGTCTGACCACTTGCGGCGGCAGCAGCCGCAGGCAGCGCCAGTGCAATGAACTCTGCGCCGACACTCACTGCGCGGCGCGCCGGGCCGACCGGGGTGAGCGTCGGCACCCCACGCCCGCGCCGCCACTGGTGCACGAGGTTGGCGTTCAACCCGTGCGCCTGCGCCACCGCAGCCACCGACGCCCCAGGCTCGGCACATGCCGCCAGCACCCGCGCCTTCAACTCCTCCGCATGCCGGCGCCTTGGCGCCCTTGTCCCCGTCTCCATGGTCTCCACCTCCAAAATAGGTGGACACCTTCGCCGAGGCCTCAACAGCAATCAAGATGGGATGGCTGGCCGCTTACCCAAGAGCTGCCACGAGTTCAGGTACTACGAGAACCTCGTAGAAGAACCCGCAGCGGTCGAAGAGTCCAAGCCCGACGAGGGTCAGCACGCGCCTGCGCCACCACCCGTGGATCCAGCAGCAGAAATGCTCAAGCGTGCGGTGCGGCTGCTGTCCGAGACCAAAGGCGAAGCCTGGGTCAACAAGGGACCGGTCTGACACATGATCAAGCGTCTGGACTCGACCTTCGACCCCAAGGACCACGGCCACGCCACATTCGCCGAGATGGTCAAAGCGCTCGATGAAGTCGTCGAACTCCGCAAGGGCGAGTCCGACCACATGTTGAGATTGCGCTAGCTAAGTCGGCCTCCAATAGCTCAACGCATTCGCATATCGCCGCTCCGGCATCGTGCACCATGCAATGAGTGCCAACAGCGCAACCTGGATCGGCAACCGCAACCAAAGCGCCGACAAGGAAACCGGGAACAGCTCTGACCTGTGCAGCATGTAGATGTGGCACGGCGTGACCGCGATCGTCAACAGGATCAGGCCGATGCCCGCTGCCCGACGGGTCGGATGCCACAACAGCCCCACCGCACCGAGCAGTTCGAAGACACCGCTCACCAGCACCGCAGCACGCGGCCACGGGATGTAAGCCGGAACGATCCGCATCTCGGTCTCCGTCGCCGCGAAGTACGCGATGCCGCCGATGAAGAACCACAGGAACACGAACCCCACCCCGGCAAGCTTGAAGCGAGAGCGAAGCACCGGCGACATCCTCATTCGCCCGACAGAGGCAGCACGACTTCGCGCCGATGCGGTCGGAGCCGGTGCTCCCAGACATAGATCCCCTGCCATGTGCCAAGTGCCAGCCGACCACCGGCGATCGGAACCGACAGCTGCACGGCCGTGAGCGCCGCACGAATATGCGCAGGCATGTCGTCCCGGCCCTCGTCTCGATGGCGGAACAGCGCATCGCCGTCCGGTACCAAACGGGCGAAGAACCGCTCGAGGTCGCCGCGAACGTCGGGATCGGCGTTTTCCTGGATCAGCAGGCTGGCGGACGTGTGCCGAGCGAACAGCGTCAGCAGCCCCGTGTCGAACCCCGCCTCATCGACCCAGCCGCACCGGCTTCGTGATTTCGAGCAAGCCCCGGCCCAGGGTCTCGAAGGGAATGCGCAAGAACCCCAGTGGGTGGAGCCAAG
>JANYBQ010000403.1 GCA_025360705.1 Betaproteobacteria bacterium
GACGGTGATGCCGCCTTCTTTGACGCCGGTGGCGGCGCTGAGCTGTCCGCCGACCATTTCTGCAAATATGCGCAGCGTGTCCTTCAATGTGTCCACCGTGTCAAACAACGGTTCTTTGTCTTCCTGGTTGTCCTTGTTGTAGGCCAGCGGTTGGGCTTTCATGAGCGTTAGCAGACCCATCAGATGACCGACTACGCGGCCGGTTTTGCCACGCGCGAGCTCGGGTACATCGGGGTTTTTTTTCTGCGGCATGATGGAACTGCCGGTGCAAAAACGATCCGCCAGGTCGATGAAACCAACACTCTGGCTCATCCACAACACCAGCTCTTCGCTCAGGCGGCTGGTGTGCACCATGGCCAGGCTGGCGGCGGACGCGAACTCGATCGCGAAGTCGCGGTCGCTTACGGCGTCCAGGCTGTTCTGGCACACGGCTTCCATGCCCAGCGTCGCCGCCACGCGTTCGCGGTCCAGCGGGTAGCTGGTGCCGGCCAGCGCGGCGGCGCCCAGCGGCAGGCGGTTGACGCGTTTGCGCACGTCCTGCAGGCGTTCGGCATCACGCGAGAACATCTCCACGTACGCCAGCATATGGTGGCCGAACGTCACCGGTTGCGCTACCTGCAAATGCGTGAAGCCGGGAAGAATCACGTCGGCGTTTTTGTCGGCGATATCAACCAATGCTTTTTGCAATGCGTTCAGCAGTGCCGTGATGAGGTCGATCTCGTCGCGCAGCCACAACCGAATGTCGGTCGCGATCTGGTCGTTGCGCGAACGTCCGGTGTGCAGGCGTTTTCCGGCGTCACCGACCAGTTGTGTCAGACGTGCCTCGATATTCAGGTGCACGTCTTCCAGATCCAGCTTCCATTCGAACGCGCCGGCCTCGATCTCTTGCGTGATGGTGGCCATACCGCTCTGAATAGCGACGTAATCCGCCGGGCCGATAATGTTTTGGTGCGACAACATCTCGGCGTGCGCCAGCGAGCCGCGTATGTCCACTTGCCACAGCCGCTTGTCGAAGAACACACTGGAGGTGTAGCGCTTGACCAGGTCGCTCATCGGTTCTGAAAACAGCGCCGACCAGGCCGCGGACTTGTTGTCGAGTTGGTTCTGGGACATAGATGAAGAGAAGTAGGAAGACACGCGCCGGACGGCTCGTGTGCAGGATCACCAATAATCAGGCTCCCAAGAGCGCGATGTCGTGATGAAAGACACTGAAATTTTATCGACCTTTCTCGAACTGGACCCGCAGCCGCAACCGCGGGCTGAACGGGCGCTGGTATTCGATGCCTGCCAGGCGGGCGTGGTGTTGCGGGCGCTCCTGTTCGTGGAGGTGGTCGTGGGTGTGGGCGCCATGTTCGGCGCCGCCGATTTGCTGAACTGGGTGCTGCGCCTGTCCGTTCTGACCGGCGCGGCCTTGCCTGCTACGCTGGTCTGGCTGATCGCGGCCTGCAGTCTGAAGCGGTGGCTTTCCCGATTGCCACCGTTCGGGCAGTATGGAGCTGGGCTGTTGCTGGGCGCATTGGCCGGCGTGTACGGCTGTGCCATGCTTCTGATGGTGGGGCTTACCGACCAGCCGCCCTGGATTGCATCCGCCAGCACCGGTGCCGCGTTGGCGGCCGCACTGGTGGCCGCGCTGGTATTGCGCGCCAAAGGCCGCGCACCGGCGGCAACGGCGGCCCGGCTGTCCGAGTTGCAGGCGCGTATCCGGCCGCATTTTCTGTTCAACACGCTCAACAGCGCCATCGCGCTGGTGCGCGCCGAACCGGCCAAGGCCGAAACCTTGCTGGAGGATCTGAGTGACCTGTTCCGCCATGCGCTGATGGACCAGGGCGAGTCGGTAACGCTGAACGACGAGATTGCGTTGGCGCAACGTTATCTGGCGATCGAACAGGTACGTTTTGGCGAACGATTGCAGATGGAATGGGCGCTGGACCCACAGGCCGGCCAGGCGGTGTTGCCGCCTCTGTTGCTGCAACCGCTGGTCGAGAACGCCGTGCGCCACGGGGTGGAGCCCAGCGTGGCGGGCGCCACGGTGCGTATCTCCACCCGGCGACGCGGCTCGGTCGTGATTATCAAGGTGACCAATACCGTGCCGGCAGGCGCAGGCGCGCCCGGCCATGGCGTAGCGCTGGACAACGTGCGCGACCGGCTGCGGCTGCTGCATGACGTGCAAGGACAGTTTCGCTGTGGCCTGGTGGACGGGGTCTACCAGGTGCGTATGGAGGTGCCGATATGAACGGGCCGGATAGGGACCTCAACAGGTGCTGCGATGGGTCTTAAGGTGTTGATCGTCGACGATGAAATGCTGGCGCGCGCTCGCCTGCGCACCTTGCTGGGGGAATGCACCAATCCGCCGACCAGCGTTGCCGGTGAAGCGGCAAGCGCTGCCCAGGCGCTCGAACTGCTGGCACGCCAGAGTTTCGATGTTGTGCTGCTCGACATCCATATGCCGGGTGCCGATGGCATGGCCCTGGCACAAACGCTGCGTGGCATGCCCGACGCACCAGCGGTTGTGTTTGTCACCGCGCACGCCGAACATGCGTTGCAGGCTTTCGAGCTCGACGCGGCGGACTATCTGACCAAGCCGGTACGGCTGTCGCGCTTGATGGTGGCGCTGCAAAAAATTGAACGCCGCAGGTTGCCGGCGCGTCAGGAGCAGCGCGAAGGACTTGAAGAGTTCCTGGCGATCCAGGATCGCGGACGGACCGAGCGCGTACCTTTGGCCGAGGTGGTGTACCTCAAGGCCGAGCTCAAATACGTCACCGTGCGGACCGCCGCGCGCAGCTACCTGTTCGACGGATCGTTAAGCGAGCTGGAGGAAAAATACGCCCCGCAATTCCTGCGTATCCATCGCAACGCGCTGGTTTCCCGACGCGCGGTTCGTGCCGTGGAGAAACACTTCGATGACGAAGAAGGCGAGGGTTGGGCGGTCCGTTTGCAAGGGGTGAATGAGGTGTTGGCGATATCGCGGCGGCAACTGCCCGCCGTGCGTGAACTGGTCAGCGGGAGCGCATGAGCTTCATGCGGTCGTCATCCGGTATTGCGCAACCCTGCCGCGATCCCATTGATCGAGATATGAATGCCGCGCCGTACGCGTTCATCGGTTTGCCCGGCGCGAAAGCGGCGCACCAGTTCCACCTGCAGATGGTGCAGCGGGTCGATATACGGAAAGCGATGGCGGATCGAGCGTTGCAGCGCGGCGTTGTTGGCCAAACGCTGTTTGTGCCCGGTAATCATCGACAACGCGTCCGCCGTCAAGTGCCATTCGGCTTCGATCGCGGCGAGTATCTTTTTGCGCAGACGGATGTTGCCCACCAGTTCCGCGTAGCGCGAGGCCAGCGCCAGGTCGCTCTTGGCCATGACCATGTCCATGTTGGACAGCAGAGTGCGAAAAAACGGCCATTGCCGGTACATCTTTTGCAGCAGCGCAAGTTGTTCCTTGCGGCCTTTGGAATCGGGCGAGGCGAGCAATAGTTGGACGGCCGAACCAAAGCCATACCAGCCCGGCAATGTAAGCCGGCACTGGCCCCAGCTGAAGCCCCACGGAATGGCACGCAGATCCTCGATTTTTTGCGATGGCTTGCGCGATGCCGGACGCGAGCCGATGTTGAGTTCGGCGATTTCGCGGATCGGTGTGGACTGAAAAAAGTATTCGGTAAATCCCGGCGTCTCGTAGACCAGCGCGCGGTAGGCCGCCATGCTGGCATCGGACAGACAAGCCGCGGTGCGCAGGAAGTCCTTGCTGGCCGGCTTGGTGGTCTGCAACAAGGTCGCTTCCAGTGTTGCCGCGACCAGGGTTTCCAGATTGCGCCGGCCAATTTCGGGGTTGGCATATTTGGAGCCTATGACTTCACCTTGCTCGGTCAGGCGAATCTGTCCGCGTACCGTGCCGGGTGGCTGCGCCAGGATGGCTTGGTAACTCGGACCACCGCCGCGCCCGACGGTGCCGCCGCGCCCGTGGAACATGCGCAACCGGATCGGTGTAGCTGGGACCCCCACGCTTGTCACTGCGTGTACTGCGCTGCCCCCCGAGGGGGCGTTCGCGCCTTGGGGCGGCCCGGCGGCGCTCAATCCGCGCTGGGCCAATTCGTCGAACAATTCCACCAGCGCGATCTCGGCCAGGTAGAGCTCCCAGTTGCTGGTGAATATGCCGCCGTCCTTGTTGCTGTCCGAGTAGCCCAGCATGATGTCCTGCTCCGCACCGCTGCGCCGCACCAGCGCGCCCACACCGGGTAACCAATAGAAACCGCGCATGATCGCCGCCGCGTTGCGCAGGTCGGAGATGGTTTCGAACAGCGGCACCACGATCAGCTCGGCCCTTGCCTCCGCATCCAGCGTGCCGTGCATCAAACCGGTTTCTTTTTGCAGCAGCAGAACCTCGAGCAGGTCGCTGACGCTCTCGGTGTGGCTGATGATGTAGTGGCGTATCGCCTGTTCGCCATACTGCGCCAGCATCTGGCGCGCGCATTCGAAAATCGCCAGTTCGGACCGCGCCAGTTCAGAGTAGGCGTGGCGCATCACGCGCAGCGGCCGGGCGTCGCATAACAGCCGCTGCAGCACCTGGCGTTTGGCGGTCTCATCGAGCTTGGCGTAGTCGGGTTCTATACGCGCAACGGCGAGCAACTCGGCCACCACCTCTTCGTGTTTATCCGAGCTTTGACGCAGATCCACCGTGGCCAGATGAAATCCGAACACCTCCGCCGCGCGCATCAGCGGATGCAGGCGTTGTGTCGCCAGCGCGGCTCCATGGTGGGTCTTGAGCGAGGCGTCGATGGTGCGCAGGTCGGCGCTGAACTCACGCACGTGGGCGTAAGGGTTCTGCGGCGCCACCGCATGGCGCGCGGCCTCGCCGCCGGTCAACTGCTTCAGGGTGGCCGCGAGGCGGGCATAAACACCGGTCAGCGCACGCCGGTAAGGTTCGTCCTCGCGGTGTTCGTTGGTGTCGGGCGACCGATCGGCCAGTTTCTGCATCTCGGGTGAACAACTCACCAGCAGCGCCGATACCGACAACTCTCCGCCCAGGTAATGCACTTCGGTCAGGTAGTGGCGCAGCGCGACTTCGGCCTGGCGGCGCAGAGCGTATGACAAGGTCTCGGCGCTTACGTTGGGATTGCCGTCGCGGTCGCCGCCGATCCACTGGCCCATGCGCAGGAAACTGTGGATGCCGCTCTGGCCAAGTTCGGCTTCGAGATTGGCGTAAAGCTTGGGAATTTCGCGCAGAAAAGTGGCTTCGTAATAACTCAACGCGTTTTCGATTTCATCGGCTACCGTGAGTTTGGTGAAGCGTAATAAACGTGTTTGCCACAGCTGCATCACGCGCGATCGGATTTGCGCTTCATTGGCGGCCAGTTCCTTGGGCGTCAGCGCGTCCTTGCGTGCCGGGGTGGCACTGGAACGCAGCTTGATCGCATCACGCGCCACCAGCAGTTGCGCGATGCCGCGCTCCGCATCCAGGATGCTTTTACGCTGCACCTCGGTCGGATGGGCGGTTAGTACCGGGGAAACGAAACTGCTGGCCAGCGTCTCCACAATGGCGGCCGGTGTAATGCCGGCCCAGCGCAGGCGCGACAGCGCCACTTCGATGCTGCCTTCCTGCGTTTCGCCGGCGCGTTCATGGATTGCCCGGCGCCGGATGTGGTGGCGGTCCTCGGCCAGATTGGCCAGGTGGCTGAAATACGTGAAGGCACGGATCACGCTCACCGTCTGATCGCCGCTCAGCGCCGTCAGCAGCTTCTTGAGCGCACGGTCCGCCTCGGGGTCCGCGTCGCGCCTGAAAGCCACCGACAACTTGCGGATCTGCTCTATCAGGTTGAACGCCGCGTCGCCGTCCTGGTCGCGTATTACATCGCCCAGAATTCGGCCAAGCAAACGGATGTCCTCTACCAGAGGGCGTTCGTTTTCGCGCGAGCGTTGCGGAGATTCGGTAGCGGGGTTTGCGGGCATGACAATCGTGGCCGGCGGGGCCTGTGGCGGTGTTCGCGCATGCTAGCATCGACCGTGCCAACCGATGGACGCCAGCGCATGCCTTTGACCTCTTCCGTTCCACAAACTTCTGTGCGGTCGCTGGTGATTGCAAGCCGTGAAAGCCAGCTGGCCTTGTGGCAGGCGCGGTATGTGCAGAAACGGCTCGAACAACTGGGCCACAAAGTAACCGTGCTCGGCATGACCACGCGCGGCGACCAGATCCTGGACCGGACGCTGAGCAAAGTGGGCGGCAAGGGACTCTTCGTCAAGGAGCTTGAATCGGCACTGGAAGACGGCCGTGCCGACCTGGCGGTGCATTCGCTCAAGGACGTGCCGATGGATTTGCCCGAAGGCTTCACGCTGGGCTGCGTGATGGAGCGAGAGGACCCGCGCGATGCCTGGGTATCCAACCGCTATTCCAGTCTGGCCGACTTGCCGCCCGGGGCGGTGGTGGGTACTTCGAGTCTGCGCCGTGTGGTTCTGCTGCGCGACTGCTTCGCGCGATTGGGCCGGTCGGACATTCGCATCGAACCACTGCGCGGCAACGTCAATACGCGGCTGCGCAAACTCGACGAAGGGTTGTTCGACGCGATCGTGCTGGCGGTTGCCGGGCTTAAACGCCTGGGATTCGCGAACCGCATAAGCCACGCCTTCGAGCCCGGCCAGATGTTGCCGGCGGCTGGTCAGGGCGCTCTGGCCATAGAGGTGCTGGCGCAGCGCCAGGATCTGTTGCTGGCATTGGCTCCATTGGCGCACCAGCCCTCCTGGCTGGCCGTAACGGCGGAGCGCGCGGTCAGCCGCGAAATGGGCGGCAGTTGTTCGATGCCGCTGGCGGCCCATGCGGTGTGGCAAGGTCAGACGACGCTGCATATCGATGCGGCTTGGGGTGAGGTCGAGGATGCACCGGGTGCCGGAGTCGTGCCGCCATTGATACGCGCTGTCGGCAGTGCGGCCGTCTCGACAATCGAAGAGGCGCGCCTGCTCGGGCAGCGGGTGGCGCAGCAGCTTTGCGAACGCGGCGCGCTTCGATTCCGGGCTTGACGCGCGGATTTTTCGCCTCCATGCGTGTCATTGTTACCCGGCCGGAACGCGAAGCGCGCGCCTGGGTCGAGGCGCTGGTCGAACGCGGCCTCGACGCGCTGGCCCTGCCCTTGATCGACATCCGTCCAGTGTCCGATCCGGCTGACATGCTTGCCGTGTGGCATCGGCTGGGCGACTATGCCGCGCTGATGTTCGTAAGTGGTATCGCAGTGGAGCATTTTTTTGCGGTGAAAACGCTTGTCCACCGCAGTTCCGATGCGGTAGGGCGCAAGACGCGCTTTTGGGGACCGGGTCCGGGAACCGCGGCCGCCTTGCGGCGTCATGGTGTTGACGCAAGCCTGATAGACGCACCTCCGCTGGACCGTGGCCAGTTCGATTCGGAAGCCTTATGGGACGTAGTGCAGACGCAGGTGCAAGCCGGGGACCGGATATTGATCGTGCGCGGCGGCGATGACGCTCAGGACCAAGCAGCTACGCAGGGTGCTGCTACAGCGGGTTATGGGCGCGACTGGCTGGCGCGGCGCCTGTTGCAAGCCGGCGCACTGGTTGAATTCGTGCTGGCTTACCGGCGCGCTGCGCCGGTTCTCAGCACTGCGCAAAGTACCACCCTTCAAGACGCTGCGAATGACGGTTCGATCTGGCTGTTTACCAGTGCCCTGGCGGTGGCCAACCTGCGTGCCTGTTCGCCCCGGCAAAGCTGGGCGGACGCAAGTGCAATTGCCACCCACCCGCGTATCGCGGACGCCGCGCGCGCGGCTGGTTTCGGTGTTGTATGGGAGTCACGTCCTGGCGTTTCAGAAGTGGTGGCCTCGATAGAATCCATTCGATGAATGCCGACCCACCCGTCCAGATGGCGCCAGATGCTGGCCCGGCGGCTGGTATTTCCGGCGCGACAGGACATATCGATCCACCGGCCATCGGGTCAGCGCGTTCATCCGGGTTGGCACTCGCCGCGTTGGTATTGGCACTGGCCGCGCTGGTCGCAACCGGCATGGCCTGGCAACGGGTGACAGGCATGCGGGAGCAGCTCGCGCGCCAGAGCGCCGAGTCCGCCGCGCTGGCGGTCGAAGCGCGTTCCATCGCGCGGCAGGCGCAAGAGTTGGCACGCGACACGGCGGCCCGTCTGGCGATATCGGAAATCAAGCTCAGCGAAGTGGCATTGCAGCGGGTGCAACTTGAGGACCTGATCCAGAGCCTGTCGCGTTCGCGCGATGAAAACCTGGTGGTGGACATCGACTCGGCGGTGCGTCTGGCGCAGCAGCAAGCCCAGCTCACCGGCAGCGTGGAGCCACTCGTGGCGGCGCTTAAAAGTGCCGATCTGCGCGTGACGCGCGCCGCCCAGCCCCGGCTGGCGCAGCTGCAGCGCGCGATTGCACGCGACCTCGCACGTATCGCCGGCGCCACAGTGTCCGACACACCGACGCTGCTGGTGCGCATTGACGAGTTACTGCGTATGGCGGACGAACTTCCGCTGGTCAACGCGGTGGCCGCGGTAAGCGCCAGCGGCATGCTGAAGCGGAGGGACGGCGAGACCATGCCCAAGTGGTGGGAACGCATCCTCCAGCTGGTGGGTCAAGAGGCCAGGAACCTGTTGCGGGTGAGCCGCATCGAGCAGCCGGAGGCGGCACTTTTATCGCCGGAGCAATCGTTCTTCGTGCGCGAGAATTTCAAGCTCAAGTTGCTCAACGCGCGCCTCGGCTTGCTGGCGCGCCAGCTTGAATCGGCGCGTGCGGATCTGGCTTCGGCATCGGCATCGCTGAACAAATACTTCGATCCCGCGTCGCGCAAGACACAATCCGCCGCCAACCTGTTGCAGCAGGTCCAGGGCCAGATGAAAACGATGGAGCTGCCACGCGTGGATGAGACTCTTGCGGCCCTGACCACGGCGGCGGCCGGGCGATAACGCGGCAAGCCTGCGATGCGTATTGCCCTGTGGTTGCTGGCGCTGTTCGGGATTGCGGTCGCGGCGGCGCTGTTTGCCGGCAACAACCCGGGGTCAATCACGCTGTTCTGGCCTCCATACCGAATCGACCTTTCACTGAATTTGTTCATGCTCCTGCTGCTGGGCGCTTTCCTGACGCTGCATCTGGCCTGGCGCGCGCTGTCGGCCTTTTTCGCGCTACCGCGGGAAGCCAGGTTGTGGCGCTTACGGCAACGCGAGCGCAGTATGCAACTGGCTTTGCTGGACGCTTTTTCACAGTTGACGGCAGGCCGGTTCGTGCGCGCCCGCAAAGCCGCTGAATCGGTACTGACGCAGGTCCAGTCGCTTGAGACTGGCGGAGACAAGCTGGGTTATGCGGCGCGCCTGCGCGCGGTGTCGCACCTGTTGGTGGCCGAAGCGGCACACGCCTTGCAGGACCGCGTCGCGCGCGAGCAGCATTACCGCATGGCGCTGGAACAGGCCTCGCAGGGCACGGTGCCGGAGACGCGCGAAGGTGTGCAGTTGAGCGCCGCCAGCTGGGCGCTGGACGACCGCGATGCACCGCTGGCCTTGCAGTTCCTGGACGAGATGGGGCAGGGCGCCGCGCGCCGGACACTGGCCTTGCGGCTGCGCTTGAAGGCGGCGCGCATGGCCCGGCGTACGCTGGCCGCGCTGGAAACGGCGCGTTTGCTGGCCAAGCACCGCGCCCTGTCGGAGACCGCGGCGCAAGGCGTTCTGCGTGGTATGGCGATTGAATTGATCGACGACGCCCACGATCCGGCGCAGTTGCAAAAGGCCTGGGCGCAGCTGGACGCGGCCGAACGCGCCATGCCCGACGTGGCGATCCAGGCGGCGGACCGTCTGCTTTTGCTGGGTGGCGACCATGCGCTGGGGCGCCAATGGTTATCGCCGACATGGGACCTGATGCAGGAACGCCCAGGCGCTATCAGCCCGCAACAATGCGTGAACCTGGTACGCGCGCTGGAGCGCGGCTTCGCCAGCGTGGCCGGCGCCCCGGACGTGGAATGGTTGACGCGCATCGAGTCGGCCCAGTTGAAGAATCCGGGCGACGCGGTGTTGCAGTATCTGGCCGGAGTCACCTGCATGCGGCTGCAACTATGGGGCAAGGCGCGCCAGTTATTGACCCAGTCCCTGACCCGCTTGCAGGACGCAGGCCTGCGCCGGGATGCGTGGCGTCTGCTGGCCGAACTGGCTCAGGAACAAGGGGACGCCGACGCGGCGACACAAGCCTGGAGAAACGCCGCGCAGGCCTGAAAGGCCGCGAATCTTTCTATTGCGCGGGCGAATCTGGCGCCTGCCCGCGGCGCTCACCGTACACCGGTACGGTTGCGCGTCCGCGAGGCCACTTGGCACTGCTCCTAGCTGGCGGCCTGCTCGAACGGCAGCGTCATGTTACGCAAGTCGCGTTTGGTCTCTACCAATACCAGCGGACCGTCGTCGATTGCAACTGCCGCGGCGCGTTCACGCGGCACATGGATGGCCTGGGGCTGAGCTGCCATGGCGGCCTGCGCGGCACTGATTTTGTCGGCATCGGAGTTGACCCAGTTCAGGCCACTGCTATGGGCCACCTGCGCCAGCTCGTCCATGGGCAGGACAAACTGCTGCACTTTCGGCAGACCGGCGGCGCCGGCCGGTGTTATCAAGCTCGGAACGTTCACCGTATGCGCTCCGTTCGCCAGTGGTTTGCTCAGCGCAGGGACGTTTGCAGGGACATTTTCACGGTGATCCTGCTGCACGGTTGGCGAAAAACCTTCCAGCGCCTGCTGCTCGCGCGCAGGACGTTCCTGGCGTTGTTCTCTCTGGCCCATACCCGCGTGGCGCGTGTCCTCGCCTTCACGCGCCGGACGGTCGTTGCGCGGACCGCGTTCACGACCGTAGCGGTCGCGCGAACGCTTTTCACGCTGTTCCCCGTTGTCGCCAGGTGTCATCGATTGCCCGGCGCCGGCCGGCGTATTGCCTTGCTCCGCGTTGTCAGCGCGCGACGGCATGGCCGAGCCATCTGGCTGCGCGGGCGCATCGCTTGCATGGCCCAACGCATCATTGGCCTCAGGCGGGACGTTTTGGTCCTGGCGCGGCCGGCGTTCCGGCCGGCGCTCATTGCGTCCTTCCCGGCCTTCGCGATTTTCACGTCCCTCCCGCCCCTCGCGCCCTTCACGTGCTTCCACGCTGCGTTCCGGGCGAACATCGCCGCCATCATCAAGCCGCTCCGCCGAGCGTTCCGGCCGCGCGGCGCGGTCACTGTTGTCGATACGTTCGGCACCGCGTTCACCGCGTCCACGTTCGCCTCGCCCACCCCGCTCACTGTTGCGCGCGGGCCGTTCCGAGCGCTGCTCGCCTCTGGACGCATCGCCAGGAGCGAGGGCTCCTGCTGCGTTTTGGCCGGCGCCGGCGTCTCCCGCCATGGGTGCGCCGTCAGCGTCCATACGTTCCCGTTGTCCTTGCGCGGAACGTTCACCGCGTCCCCTTCCGCCACGTCCGCCCCGACTACGTCCTTCACCGCGGCCTTCGCCCCTTCCTTCACGACTTTCGGGACGACCATCGGCACGAGGACCGTCGCGCGACTCCGGACGCCGCGCGTCGCGGGCAGGCCGTGTATCGACTGCATCTTCGGTAGCGATCGGCTGTGGAGCCCTGGCCGGAAAGGGCGTTGAGCCCGGCGTGACAAACAGGTTCTTGATCCAGCCGAAAAATCCTTTTTCGGCAGTGGCCGGCGTCGACGCGGCTACCACTGTTGCAGGCGCCGGGCGCGGCGCTGGTGCGGGTGGTGGTTTGACCGCTTCCGGCCGAGGCGCGGCGGCCGGTGCCGGTGCATCGGGCAAGACGCCCTTGATGAGGGGCGTCTGCTTGTTGGTGGGCTCTTGCGAGCGGCGCGTCACCGAGGGGGAATCTTCCGCCTCTTCGGCCATTTTGTAGCTGACTTCCATGCCGTCCAGGCGCGGATCGTCGTGTTTGAGTCGCTCAAGTTTGTAGTTGGGCGTTTCCAGCGTCTTGTTCGGCACCATCAGCACGTTGATGCGTTGCTTGAGTTCGATTTTGGCAATCTCGGTGCGTTTTTCGTTGAGCAGGAAAGATGCCACGTCCACCGGCACCTGGCACAACACCGAAGCCGTGTTGTCCTTGAGCGATTCCTCCTGAATGATGCGCAGAATTTGCAGCGCCGAACTTTCAGTGTCTCGGATATGGCCCGATCCGCCGCAACGCGGGCAGGGAATCGAAGCCCCTTCGCTGAGCGCCGGGCGCAGGCGTTGGCGGCTCATTTCCATCAGGCCGAATTTGCTGATCGAACCGAACTGCACGCGCGCGCGGTCCTGCCGCAAGGCGTCGCGCAGGCGGTTTTCGACGTCGCGCCGGTTGCGGCTTTCCTCCATGTCGATAAAGTCGATAACTATCAGGCCGCCCAGGTCGCGCAGGCGCATCTGGCGTGCCACTTCTTCAGCCGCTTCCAGGTTGGTACGGGTGGCGGTTTCTTCGATGTCGCCGCCGCGGATGGCGCGTGCGGAGTTGACGTCCACCGACACCAGCGCCTCGGTGTGGTCGATCACGATCGCGCCGCCGCTGGGTAGTTGCACCGTGCGGGCGTAAGCCGATTCGATCTGATGTTCGATCTGGAAACGCGAGAACAGCGGGGCGTCGTCGCGGTAACGTTTGACGCGCGCCGCATGTTCCGGCATCACGTGCGCCATGAATTGCTGCGCCTGGTCGTACACGTCGTCGGTGTCGATCAGGATGTCACCGATGTCATGGTTGAAGTAATCGCGAATCGCGCGAATCACCAGCGAGGATTCCTGATAAATCAGATAGGCGCCCTTGCCGCCCTTGGCCGCGCCGTCGATGGCGTTCCAGAGCTTGAGCAGGTAGTTCAAGTCCCATTGCAGTTCCGGCGCCGTGCGGCCGATGCCGGCAGTGCGGGCAATGATGCTCATGCCGTTGGGGTATTCGAGTTGGTCGAGTGCTTCTTTTAGCTCGGCCCGGTCGTCGCCTTCGATGCGGCGCGATACGCCGCCACCGCGCGGGTTATTGGGCATCAGCACGACGTAGCGGCCGGCCAGCGATACAAAGGTGGTTAGCGCCGCGCCCTTGTTGCCGCGTTCTTCTTTTTCCACCTGCACCAGCAATTCCTGGCCCTCCCGAATCGCATCCTGGATCCGCGCCTGGTTGACCTGCACACCGGCGGCGAAATACGTGCGCGATATTTCCTTGAACGGCAGGAAGCCGTGGCGGTCTTCGCCGTAATCGACGAAGCAGGCTTCGAGCGAGGGCTCGACGCGGGTCACGACCGCTTTATAGATATTGCCCTTGCGCTGCTCGCGCCCTTCGATTTCAATTTCATAGTCGAGCAGTTTTTGCCCGTCGACAATCGCCAACCGGCGTTCCTCTGCCTGGGTGGCGTTGATCAGCATCCGTTTCATGGTGCGTTCCTTTTTGCATGGAGTCCGACAAGCGCGGCCTTTTAGGGCGCTGCCTTGCTCCGGGTCTTGCGACCCCTTCACCTGCTCATGACGAGCAAACGATGCCTGGACGAACGGTTCGAGCCGATGGGAATGCGGGAAGCGCAGGACTCAAATAGTGAGTCGCGGCGTTGGCGCGGGGATGGGGGCGAGGGGATGCTGCCGTGAATGCGCCACGAGAACCGGGGCGTTTTTGGCGCGCCGTACGGGCGCCATGGGCCGATTCATGCCAAGAAGCAACGCAACGAAGCGCTGCGATGCGGCAAAAATCAGGCTTATCAACACAAACATTTCGCTTTGATCCGTCCGCCAGCTTAAGGCTGGCGGAACTTGGTATTCCATATCGGTGATTCAAATCGTCGGCGTACCGGTTTGCCATGGAGACCACCGCAAACAATTGGCTTGCGGTCTGTCTTGAAGCATCCCGGTGGCATCGACCTGCCAGCGAGTCTGTTAGTGGACTGTGGACTAAACTCCAGATAAATCAACCACTTGCAGCGCGTCGCTAGTGAAATACATTATAGGGGGCAATCCGCTTGCCCAGCCCGCGCAAGTCCGGACGATCATGGTCGATGCCGAAGATGCCGGCCAGCGTCTCGACAACTTCCTGATGCGCCATCTGAAAGGCGTCCCCAAGACCCACGTCTATCGCATCATTCGCAGCGGCGAGGTGCGTGTCAACAAAGGCCGGGCAACGGTGGACCGGCGCATTGCCGCCGGAGATGCCATCCGCCTGCCGCCTGTTCGCACCTCCCAACGGGCCGATGCGAAAGCCCAGCTTATTGCCGCGGGCAATGCCGGAAGCGATCCAGCAGGCTTACCGGAAAGTTATGTGCCGGCCCGCGAATTCCCGGTACTGTTCGAGGACGATTGCCTGCTTGCGATAGACAAGCCGGCCGGTGTCGCTGTGCATGGCGGCTCGGGAGTGAGTTTTGGCGTGATCGAGCAGTTGCGCATGGCGCGGCCGCAGGCCCGGTTCCTGGAGCTGGTGCACCGGCTCGACCGCGAGACCAGCGGCATCTTGCTGGTTGCCAAGAAACGCAGTGCGCTAAAACATCTCCAGGACCAGTTTCGTGAGCGCGAAACCGGCAAAACCTATCTGGCTTTGGTCGCGGGCCAATGGCCGGAAAAGCTAAAAGTTCTGGACCAGTCTTTGCACAAGTACCTGATGCCGGATGGCGAGCGCCGCGTCGAGGTAGTAGCCAAAGACCATCCCGATGCGATGCCGTCCCTTACGCTCGTGAAGGCCACTCGCGCGGGCGCTGGGTTCACGCTGCTGGAAGTGACGATCAAGACCGGCCGCACGCACCAGATACGGGTTCATCTTGCCGCTGAAGGCATGCCGATCGCAGGTGACGGAAAATATGGAAATTTCGACCTCAACAAATCTCTCCAGCGCGCTGGTGCCGTTGTGCCGTTGCGGCGCATGTTTCTGCATGCATGGCGGTTACAGTTCAACCATCCCGTCAGTGGCGAACGCATCCAGTTGCTGGCGAATTTGTCATCGGACCTCATGCAATTTCTTGACCATGTCGCGCCTCCTGCCCCCTGACTCGCGGGATGTTCCAAACCCCGATCGCAAGCGGATAAGGGCATTTGACTTGATCGCATTCGATTGGGACGGCACCCTGTTCGACTCCACCGCCATCATCGCGCGCTGTATTCAGGCGGCCGTGCGTGATGTCGGTGGCGCGGTTCCCACCGATGCCGCGGCCTCGCATGTCATCGGCCTTGGATTCGCGCAGGCACTTGCTTACGCTGCGCCGGATGTGCCTAAGGAAAAGTATCCCGAGTTGGGTGCGCGCTATCGCCATCACTATCTGGCGCATATCAATGACATCAGCCTGTTCGACGGCGTCTTGCCGATGCTGGCTGAACTCAAGGCGCGCCAGCACTGGCTTGCCGTAGCCACTGGCAAGAGCCGCCAGGGGCTGGATGCGGCACTGCAAGCGGTGCAGTTACAAGGGCTATTCGATGCGTCGCGTACCGCCGACCGGACTGCCGGCAAGCCCGATCCACGCATGTTGATCGAATTGATGCGCGAGTTCGGGGTCGACCCGTCCCGTGTATTGATGATCGGCGACACCACGCACGATCTTCAAATGGCGCTCAATGCCGGATGCGCAAGTGTTGGTGTCAGTTACGGCGCCCACCAGCCGGACGCGTTTGAAGTTTTGCGGCCCCGCTTTATCGCGCATTCGGTAAAGGAACTGCATGCTTGGCTGGGTGCCAACGCCTGAGCCTGAGCCATGTCCCATGCCATTGCGCTTTGCAGTTCCACCGCTCTGGAAAATAGTGGCTTGGCCGTGGCTTTTGAGGTGATTTACCACGGCCAAACCTGTCGCGCATTCGCGGTGCGTTACGATGGGCAAGCCTACGCTTATCTCAATCGTTGCGGTCATATTCCGATGGAAATGGATTCCCGGCCGGACCGCTTTTTCGACATCACCGGGCATTGGTTGATCTGCGCCATCCACGGCGCCATGTACCAGCCGCGAAGCGGTGCCTGTTTCGCGGGACCATGCCGCGGCGGCCTGGTCAGGATCGTGCTGGAAGAGCGTGATGGTGTCGTGCACTGGCATACTGCGCACAATCTGAAACCCGTTGAACAATGATATGACCGACCCCACGGAACCCGAAAATTCGCCACTACCCGCGCGCGCCGCACAGGGCAACCCTGGATGGGAACGCGATGTGCTGGAAAAATTGGCGTTTGCCGCGCTGCAAGAACAACGCGCGGCCCGACGCTGGCGCACTTTTGTGCGGCTGGCCTGGCTGGTGTTTCTGGCGGTGGCGGCCTGGATCGCGGTGCATCGCAGCGGTGCGGCAACGGATGTGACCACGCCGCACACCGCGCTGGTGGAAATAAAGGGCGAGATAGCCTCCGGCGGTGAAGCCAGTGCGGATGTGGTCCTGACGGCGGTGCGTGCGGCGTTTGAAGATGAGGGTGCGCAGGCATTGGTGTTGCTGATCAATTCTCCGGGCGGCAGCCCGGTGCAAGCCGGCATCATCAACGACGAACTGAGACGGCTCAAGGCCAAATACAACAAGCCGGTTTACGCCGTGGTGGAAGAGACCTGCGCGTCGGCGGCCTACTACATCGCGGTGGCCGCGGACCGGATATTTGTCGACAAGGCAAGTGTGGTGGGCAGCATCGGTGTGCTGATGGATGGTTTTGGCTTTACCGGCTTGATGGACAAACTGGGAGTAGAGCGCAGGCTGCTGACGGCGGGCGAAAACAAGGGCTTTCTGGACCCGTTCAGCCCGCAGACCGAGCGCCAGCGCGCCTTCGCATTGGCCATGCTGGACCAGATTCACAAGCAGTTCATCGACGCGGTCAAGACCGGAAGAGGCAAACGCCTGAAGGAAACCCCCGAAACCTTCAGCGGTCTGTTCTGGACCGGACAGCAGGCAGTGGAAATGGGCTTGGCCGACCAGTTGGGCAATCTTGATTTTGTGGCCCGCGAGATCGTCAAGGCGGAAGATATCGTGGATTACACCCGGCGCGAGAACGTGGCCGAACGCCTGGTCAAGCGTTTTGGCGCGGCTATCGGAGACGGTGCGATCCATGCGCTGAAAGCGATTCCGGCGTTGCGGTAGCTTTTCGTCGTTCGCTTCCGCAAATACACGCGCGCCGCTATCCGCCGATGGCGAATACGGCTGGCGTGGAATTATCTGGCCCCCAGCCGTGATTGCGCCAGTTGGCAACCGTTGCGCTAAAGGAATGCGCGGTTGGCAAAGTCAAACCGCTGTTTACCGAGAGCCGGGTCGAAGGCGCAAGGGTCTGCAGCAAGGTTTGCATCATTGCGGCGTTGCGGTAAGGCGTTTCAATAAACAACTGGGTCTGACCTTCTTTGAGGCATAAGCCCTCCAGTTCGCGCACGCGTCGTGTACGCGCGCTTGGGTCCTGGGGCAAATAACCCACGAAAGCAAAGTTCTGGCCGTTCAGGCCGCTGGCAGCCAGTCCCAGCAAAATCGACACCGGTCCTACCAGCGGCACAACCGTCAGTCCCAGGTCATGCGCGGCGCGCACCACCGACGATCCCGGGTCGGCGATGGCCGGCATACCGGCTTCGCTGACCAATCCGATGTCATGACCTGACAGGGCAGGCGCCAGCAGCGGCCGCGCGTCGAACTCTCCGTGGTGGTCGCCTTTTTTGTGCACGGCTCGGGGTAGCTCTTGAATGTGCAAGGCCTGAAGCTCAACGGACAAAGACTGGAAAACATGGACCCGTTTCAGGTAGGCGCGGGTGGTTTTGGCGTTTTCGCAGATCCAGTATTGCAGGCGGGAAGCTGCCAGCAATGTGCCTGCCGGGATCGCGTCCTGCAACGGAGCCTGCTCGTCGCAGCCGAAGTCCAGGGGTGCCGGAACCAGCAAAAGCCGGCCGGTTTTTGGTGCACGCGCCGAGTCTGGCTTGGCGCCGGAATTGGATGGACTCGGTGCGCTCACAGCAGGATCAGTCCCGCAGCGCGCAACAGGCGGCAGGTCCGGATCAGGGGTAAGCCCACCAGAGCGGTCGGGTCGTCGCTGTCGATGGAGTCGAGCAAGGCGATCCCCAAGCCCTCGCTTTTCGCGCTGCCCGCGCAGTCGTAGGGCCGCTCGGCCAGCAAATAGGCTTCAATTTCAAAGTCTTCAAGCGTGCGGAATAACACCTGCACCTGGGCCAATTCCATTTGCGCGAATTGGGTCGCTTCACAGACCACGGCCACCGCGGTCTGAAATACGACGCGCTGTCCACGCATGCGTCGCAGTTGCGCCACCGCGGCCGCATGTTCCAGCGGCTTGCCGATGGTTTCGCCGTTGAGTTCGGCTACCTGATCGGATCCGATCACGACAGCTTGCGGGAACCGAACCGCGACCGCGCGCGCCTTGGCCATGGCGAGGCGGCGCGCGAGCTGCCGTGGTTCTTCATTGGCAATCGGAGTCTCGTCAACTTCGGGTGCCACCACGTCGAATGGAATTCGCAGGCGAGCCAGTAATTCGCGCCGATAGGCCGACGTCGAACCCAGTATCAATGAACGCACGAGAGAGGGACGCATACATCGATTCTCTTACACTGCGGGCATGAAACACGAGTTCGCCTCCTTACCTCTTGACCCGCGCGCTTTTGCGCAGTCGTCCGGACAGTTGACCGGCAAGGAAAGCTTGACCCGTTACCAGCGGATTGCGCAGGATTGCCTGCAACACGGGCAAGGCTCGACGGTCGCGTGGTCCGCACGTGGCGAGATGCGGGCCGACCACCTGGGTCATGAAGAGATCTGGCTACATTTGCATGCGGATGCGAACGCCCCCATGATTTGTCAGCGCTGTCTTGAGGTGGTAGACATTCCGTTAGCGGTAGACCGTTGGTTTCGATTTGTGGCGGATGAGGAAACCGCTGCGGCACAGGACGACGACGCAGCTGAAGACCTGTTGGTTTTGACGGGAGATTTCGATCTTCAACAATTGATCGAAGACGAATTGGTACTTGAATTGCCTTTAGTCGCGCGCCATGAAGTTTGTCCCACGCAGCCACCAAACACCGCAAGCGATGCGGAATTCGGGATCGCGGTGGCCGGGCGGCCGAATCCGTTTGCGGTGCTGGCGCAGTTGCGCCTGGGCAAATCCAGAATTGAAAAGTAGTGGGCTATAATCAAAGGCTTGGCGCGATTTTCCCGAAGCGCGCACCGAACAACCCTGTGCGGCAGACACGGCTGCACAAAGCCTTAGGAGCGGATCATGGCCGTCCAGCAAAATAAAAAATCGCCTTCCAAACGCGGCATGCACCGTTCACACAATGCACTGGTGGTGCCCGGCATCGCCGTCGAATCCACCACGGGTGAAGTCCATCTGCGCCATCATGTCAGCCCGACGGGGTTTTACCGTGGCCGCAAGGTAATAAAAACCAAGTCCGAAGCCTGATAAATCCCATCATCATCGGCCCGTTGCTATCAACCCGGTAGCATCGGGCCTTTGTCTTGATGGGCGGCTGCGAAACTCCTGTTCCGTTGGTAGTTATTGCCGATGACCACAATCGCGGTTGATTGCATGGGGGGCGACCACGGCACGGACGTCACCGTGCCGGCTTGCCGCAACTTTTTGCTGCACCATCCCCAGGCAAAACTGATTCTGGTCGGATTGCCGGACAAGCTCAGGCATATCGTCGATCGGCGTATCACTATCGTCGCGGCCAGCGAGGTCGTCGGCATGGACGACCCGATCGAGATAGCGCTGCGCCGCAAGAAAGATTCCTCCATGCGCGTCGCCGTACAGCAGGTCAGGGACGGAGTGGCGCAAGCTGTCGTGTCCGCCGGCAACACCGGCGCCTTGATGGCAATTTCCCGTCACCTTTTAAAAACACTGGAGGGAATCGACCGGCCGGCCATTGCCACGCAATTGCCGAATGCCAAAGGCGGCGCCACGACGGTGCTGGACCTCGGAGCCAATGTGGACTGCACCGCTGGACATTTATTGCAATTCGCGTTCATGGGATCGGCGCTGGTCTCGGTTCTCAAGAACGACCCCAACCCGTCGGTTGGCCTGCTCAACATCGGAGAGGAAGTGATCAAGGGTAACGAGATCATCAAGCAGGCCGGTGAATTGCTGCGGCTGGCCGCGGTCGCGGGGCAGCTCAATTTCCTGGGCAATGTCGAGGGCAACGACATCTTCAAAGGCACGGTGGACATAGTGGTGTGCGACGGTTTCGTCGGTAATGTCGCGCTCAAGGCGACTGAGGGTGCGGCAGCCATGATTGGCGACTTCCTGCGAACCGAGTTTTCTCGTAACCTTTTTACGCGGTTCGCCGCCGTGATTGCTTATCCTGTTTTGTCCGCATTCAAGCGTCGCGTGGATCATCGGCGTTACAACGGTGCAGCGCTGCTGGGCTTGCGCGGACTGGTTTTCAAAAGCCACGGATCGGCGGACCAACTGGCTTTTGAGTACGCGCTGGAGCGCGCGTATGATGCAGCCCGTAACAACTTGCTGGATCGCGTTCAGGCCCGTATTGCCCACGCAGCCCCCCTTCTCACGGGCAACGCGCCGGTTGCGTAACGCTTCTGGCACCACAACAACGATGAAACGATATTCCCGCATCACCGGAACCGGCAGCTACCTGCCTCCGCGTCGCCTGAGCAACGCCGACCTGGTTATTGAGCTGGCTGGTAAAGGTGTCGAGACCAGCGACGACTGGATCGTCGAGAGAACCGGGATTCGGGCGCGCCATTTCGCGGCGCCCGACGTGTGCAGCAGCGACTTGGCGCTGCATGCGGCAACCAGCGCTCTACAGGCGGCCGGCGTTGAAGCACAGGCCATCGATCTGATCATTGTCGCCACGTCCACGCCCGACATGGTGTTTCCGTCTACGGCTTGCATTTTGCAGCACAAACTGGGGGTCGGTGGCAGCGCGGCATTCGACGTTCAGGCGGTGTGTAGCGGCTTTGTGTATGCACTTGCTATTGCCGACGCAATGATCCAGACCGGCGCGGCCAACAAGGCACTGGTAATTGGCTCCGAGGTGTTTTCACGCATCCTCGATTTCACCGACCGCACGACCTGCGTGTTGTTTGGCGATGGTGCCGGAGCGGTGGTTCTGGAAGCTTCCGACAGGCCGGGAATCCTTGCCACCGACCTGCATGCTGACGGTAAACACGTAGGCATATTGTGCGTGCCTGGCAACGTGTCGGGTGGGAAGGTCATAGGCAGTCCGCTACTGACGATGGACGGTCAGGCAGTGTTCAAACTGGCTGTTGGCGTGCTTGAACAATCGGCACGCGCGGTACTTGCGAAAGCGGAGAAATCGACGTCGGAGGTGGACTGGCTGATTCCGCACCAGGCCAATATCCGCATCATGCAAAGTACGGCCAAGAGGCTCAAGATGGGCATGGACCACGTAATAGTGACGGTTGACCAACACGGGAATACATCGGCTGCTTCGATCCCGCTGGCCCTTGATGCCGGAGTGCGTGGTGGCAAAATTTTGCCTGGGCAACTTCTCATGCTGGAAGGCGTGGGCGGTGGATTCACATGGGGTTCGGTGCTGCTGAACCTGTAGAGTCGCTGGCCTTATGCGCCGAAGAATTGATGATCTATTGACGTTGCCAAGATGAAACCTTTTGCCTTTGTTTTTCCAGGTCAGGGTTCCCAATCGGTGGGGATGCTCGACGCATGGGGCGACGACCCGGTGGTGGCCGAAACGGTGCTCGAGGCTTCCGATGCGCTGTCCGAGGACATAGGCAAACTCATACGCGAGGGCCCCAAGGAGGCGCTTGCCCTGACCAGCAACACCCAGCCTGCAATGTTGGTAGCCGGCGTTGCCGCTTACCGGGCGTGGATGGCGCGCAGCGGCATTGCGCCGCGCGCGGTTGCGGGACATTCCTTGGGCGAATACTCTGCTATGGTCGCGGCCGGCGTGTTGACGATGGCCCGGGCCGCGCCTCTGGTGCGCCTGCGCGCACGAGCCATGCAGGATGCAGTGCCGGTGGGCATCGGTGCCATGGCCGCGGTGCTGGGACTGGATGCCGTGAAGGTTGTTGCGACGTGTGCCGAGGTGACCCGCGGTTTCGGACCCGATTCGCTGGAGGTAGTGGAAGCGGCCAACTTCAACGACCCCGCGCAAACCGTTATCGCCGGCAGCAAGGCGGCGGTTGAGCGGGCTTGTGAAGTTCTTAAGGCGAATGGCGCCAGACGCGTTTTAACCTTGCCGGTGTCGGCACCCTTTCACTCGAGCCTGATGCGGCCGGCGGCTGAAAAACTGCGTGAAGCGCTGGAGGCTGTCGAATTGAACGCGCCCACCACCGTCCTCATCAACAACGTGGACGTCGCCATGGAGGTGGATGCGGATCGCATCAGGGACGCTTTGTACCGGCAGGCATTCAAGCCGGTTCGCTGGGTTGAGTGCGTACAGGCGCTCCGGGCGCGTGGTCTGGACACTCTTGTTGAATGTGGGCCGGGCAAGGTGTTGTCCGGTCTGGTCGGGCGTATCGATCCCAAAATGACCGGTTTGCCCATGTTCGACCTTGCCGGCCTGGTCCATGTGCAGGCCATTTTGTCGGGTTCCGAAACATGAACGGAAGTGATTCTGAAACCCAACTGGCGCTTGTGACTGGTGCGTCTCGCGGCATCGGACGCGCGATCGCGCGTGAACTGGCCTCGCAAGGATTCTCGGTTGTGGGTACTGCCACCACGCCAGAGGGCGCCACTGCCATCGGCTCGGAATTGGCCGCGTTCCCCGGCTGTGCCGGCGAGGTCCTCGATGTCACCGATGCGGCCGCGGCGCAGGCCCTGATCGACCGTATCGTTACGCGACATGGCGGCTTGCAGGTGTTGGTGAACAACGCCGGGATCACACGCGACATGTTGGCCATGCGGCTGAAGGACGAGGACTGGGATGCGGTGATCGATACCAATCTCAAGGCCGTGTTCCGGATGAGCCGTGCCGTGATGCGTCCGATGATGAAGCAACGTTATGGCCGGATCATCAACATCACATCGGTGGTCGGCGCTTCGGGCAACGCGGGACAGAGCAACTATGCGGCGGCCAAAGCCGGTGTGGCGGGCATGACGCGCGCTCTGGCGCGGGAACTGGGGTCGCGCAACATCACGGTCAACTGCGTCGCGCCGGGTTTCATCGAAACCGACATGACGGCAAAGCTCTCAGTGGATCAGCAGCAAGCGCTGCTTAACCAGATTCCGGTTGGCCGCTTGGGCCAGCCGTCGGAAATTGCCCATGCCGTAGCCTATTTGGCATCCAGGCAGGCCGCCTATATTACGGGCCAGGAACTGCATGTGAACGGCGGTATGTATATGTAGGCGCCGGGGTAAAGCCGGATCCGGTCAATAGACCGCCGGACACTTTTCGAATTGCTGCGCGAGGCAGCTAAAATCACCGATCCATCCACAACCCTTTGAGGGAACCCATGAGCGATATAGAAGCGCGCGTCAAGAAAATAATTGCGGAGCAACTCGGTGTTGAAGAATCGCAAGTCACCAACGCCAAGGCCTTCGTGGCTGATCTCGGCGCCGATTCGCTGGATACCGTTGAACTGGTAATGGCTCTCGAGGATGAGTTTGGAATCGAGATTCCAGATGAAGATGCAGAGAAAATCACGACGGTTCAAAACGCGATCGATTACGCCAATACGCATCAAAAGGCCTAGTGCCTCGCGAGCCTCCGTCTTGATCTAAAGAATGACATACGCAAATCCATGTCCCGCCGCCGTGTTGTCGTAACCGGGTTGGGTTGTGTGAGTCCGGTGGGCAACTCAGTTGCCGATGCGTGGGAGAACCTGCTGGCCGGCAGATCTGGCATTGCCACCATTACCAAATTTGACCCCGCCGATTTTGCCTGCCGGTTCGCCGGAGAGGTGAAAGGCTTTCAACTTGAAACCTATATGCGCGCCAAAGAAGCGCGCACCATGGATACGTTCATCCATTACGGTGTCGCGGCGGCAGTGCAAGCGGTGCAGGATTCCGGGTTGCCAACCGCTGAGAGTCTGGGCGAAGAAGAAGCCGCGCGTATCGGATGCGTGATTGGCTCCGGCATCGGTGGTCTGCCGTTGATAGAGGCTACGCACGAGGAGCTGACCAACCGCGGGCCGCGGCGCATCTCTCCGTTTTTCGTGCCTGCTTCGATCGTCAATATGATCGCGGGGCATGTGTCCATGCGTTTCGGCTTCAAGGGCCCAAACATCGCGATTGCCACTGCCTGCACAACCGGTCTGCACTGTATCGGCGAAGGTGGACGCATGATCGAATATGGCGACGCCGATGTCATAGTCGCGGGCGGATCCGAAGCGACCATTTCGCCGCTCGGAATCGGGGGCTTCGCCGCCATGCGCGCTTTGTCCACGCGCAACGACGATCCCGCAACAGCGTCTCGTCCCTGGGATCGGGACCGCGATGGATTTGTGCTGGGCGAGGGCGCCGGTGTTCTCGTACTCGAAGAACTTGAGCATGCAAAAGCGCGCGGGGCGAAGATTTACGCGGAACTTGGCGGGTTCGGCATGAGTGCTGACGCCGGTCACATGACCGCGCCCAATCTGGATGGTCCGCGCCGCGCCATGGTCAATGCCATGCGTAACGCCGGCGTAAACGCCGATCAGGTCGATTACTTGAATGCGCATGGAACATCCACGCCGCTGGGCGACATAAACGAAACCAACGCGATCAAGGCGGCGTTAGGCGATCACGCGGGGGACGTGGTGGTCAGTTCCACCAAGTCCATGACGGGACATTTGCTGGGTGGCGCTGGTGGCATCGAGTCGGTGTTTACCGTGCTGGCAATACACCATCAGAAATGCCCGCCCACCATCAATATCTTCAATCAGGATCCGCAATGTGACCTGGACTACTGCGCCAACACGGCGCGCGACATGAGGATCGATGTTGCCTTGAAAAACAATTTCGGTTTCGGCGGAACCAACGGAGCGCTCGTTTTCAAGCGAATCTAGCAATTGCTGGTTATCTCCGTCACTCGCGCTCTTCTAAAACCATTCTCGAAAAATGCACAAGGCCCCAACGGTTGACTATCCGGTGGGGCCTTCACGTTTTTATACGCTTGCGCTTTCGGTAATTTGGTCCGGTGTCATCGGTGTCGATGCAATGTGGCTGCTGCGCGCGAGCCGGCTGGACTGGAGGCACATGTTGGGGATTGCTGTGTCACTGGCCGCTGGGGTGGTGATGGCGCTTTGCGCCCGGCGTGCGGCACATGCCGGCACGTTGCGCTGGGACGGCCAGTGCTGGTGGTGGGAAACGAGCGGAGTTCGCGCCAGCGGTGAGGTAAAGCCACGTCTGGATTTGCAAAGCGTGTTGCTGTTGGGATTTCTTCCGCATTCTGGCGCGCGACAGTGGTTATGGCTGGAAAAGCGAACCGCGCCAACGCGTTGGAACGCGTTGCGTCGGGCCGTGCATGCGTCTGGACAGGCGGACGCCGACGTGGGGGGTGGTAGCGCGTCGCCGCCCGCGGAACCGTCTCACGAAGGCGGCACCGTACAGTGGTGACCACGTCCGGACCGACACTGGTTATCCCGGCGGCAAGCGGTGTCACCGATAGCGACCTGATGCTGGTGGAGCGCACGGTCGCCGGGGACCAGCGTGCATTCGAATTGCTGGTAATCAAATATCAGCGGCGCATTCAGCGTTTGATAGGCCGCATGGTGCGCGACGTCGACTTGGTCGAAGACATTGCGCAGGAGACCTTCATACGCGCTTACCGCGCGCTGCACCAGTTTCGAGGCGATGCGCAGTTCTATACCTGGCTGTACCGGATCGCGGTTAACACGGCCAAAAAGACATTGATGGAACTTAAACACGATCCGACCGTGTCCGAAAGTTCTTTTCGGTCCTCGGACGATGAGGACGAAACTTCCCGGCCAAGAAATGAACCAACTTCGGATGAGACACCGGAATCGGTGCTGGCCGCCAAGGAAATCGCGGCTGTAGTGAATGCCGCTATTGAGGCGCTACCTGAGGACCTTCGCCAAGCCGTGAATCTGCGTGAAATTGAAGGGCTGACGTACGAAGAAATCGCGGTGGCGATGAGTTGTCCGATCGGAACGGTTCGCTCGCGGATTTTTCGCGCGCGGGAGGCGATTTCCGCGAAGATACGACCGATGCTGGAAAACCAGATCGGAAAACGCTGGTAGGCGTAACGAGGAGTTGAGATGAGTCAAGATAATTTGGTCAATCGTGAATTGATGTCGGCACTGTCCGATGGACAGCTTCGAGGCGATGAATTGGCGAGCGCGTTTGCATCGCTGGCCAAATCGGACCAAGCGCTTTCCACTTGGCACGTCTACCACCTGGTTGGGGATGTGCTTCGTGCAGGTGACTTGGGCGATGTGCGCGGCGACATGGCTTTTGTCTCTCGATTGCGTGCCCAGTTGACATTGCCTGTTGTGACCCGCTTATCCGACGAGCCGGTACTGCTGGACGAATTTAGGACCAACCCCCATATTCTTTCGCGTCAGAGCGCCAACGACGCTTCCACGCGCTGGAAGGTGCTTGCGGGCTTTGCCTCCATGGTCGCGGTGGCAGTGGTCGGATGGCATCTTGCCAGCGGTGAGGCAGGGTTCGGCCTGGACGCCCGGCTCGCCGCTGTGTCCGCGGGCAGTACGACCGCCACGGCTTCAAAGGCGCAAGCCGGGGCCGCCGGCACGATCGAGCCCCCTGTCATGCTGCGTGATGCGCGGCTGGACGAATTACTGGCCGCGCACAAGCAATTTGGCGGAACCTCGGCTTTGCAAATGCCCGCCGGGTTTTTACGCAACGCCACATTCGAGAATCCCGCCCGTTGATTTTGCGGCCAACGAAAAGCATCCGACCGTGATTTACCGAGTTCGTTCCCGTTTTCTGGCATTGGCGGTTGCTGCATTTGCGCCTTGGGTGTCGGCCCAGACCAATGTTGCGCCCGCAGTGCCGCCCGTTATCGAAACCCGGCACAGCGAACTTGGAATTTCCGACTGGTTATTGCGTATGCACGAGGCATCGCGCAAACGTGCCTATATCGGCACTTTTGTGGTCTCGTCAGGCTCCAGTATGTCGAGCGCGCGCATCTGGCATGTCTGCGATGGCGATCTGCAAATGGAACGCGTGGAGTCCTTGAGCGGCGCGCCACGCTCCACCTTTCGCCGAAATGAACAGGTGATTACGTTTTTGCCGGAAAGCAAGACCGCTCTGTCCGAGACGCGCGAGTCGTTGGGGCTCTTTCCGGATTTGCTGAAAGCCGCCGACTCTTCCATCGAGCAGTTTTACGGAGCTAAACAGACCGGGAGCGAACGCGTGGCGGGCTTCGACGCGGACGTGGTGGTACTGCAACCGAAGGACGGCCTGCGTTTCGGTTATCGCGTCTGGAGCGAAAAAAGAAGTGGCCTGGTTGTGAAGCTGCAGACGCTGGACGTGGATGGACGCGTCGTGGAGCAGGCAGCATTCTCCGAGCTGCAACTGGACGCACCCGTGAGTATGGGAAAGCTCACGCAGATGATGGCTAACACCGAAGGGTATCGGGTCGAGAAGCCGGAGCTGGTCAAGACTACCGCTATAGCCGAAGGTTGGACGATGAAAAGTCCGGTGGCGGGATTCAAGTCCATGAGTTGCTACAAACGGCCGGTTTCCGCGCCTGACGGCGCCAACCCGGAAAGCACGATGCAGTGGATCTTTTCAGATGGACTGGCCTCGGTATCGCTTTTTGTGGAAGCATTCGATCGCCGCCGTCATGTCCATGAAGGTTCTATGACCATGGGCGCTACCAATACGATGACGCGGCGTTTGACCGACAAGACGGGCGACTGGTGGTTAACCGTTGTGGGGGAAGTGCCTCGCAATACGATGATCGCTTTTTCCCAGGGGCTTGAGCGAAAGAAATAACGACCAATCTATCCTTGCCGGTAAGGCCACCGCGATGCTTTCCATGTGTCGATGGCACATGCAATAGCTCAACCATTTCCCATAACATTTTTTAAAAAAGGTCGATGATGATTCAAATCGATTGGAAAAATATCCGCTGCGGCTTCGGAGCACTTGCTCTTTGTAGCTCGCTCGCCTTCATGCCCGCAGGTCAGGCAATCGCCCAGGCCAGGGCATTGCCCGATTTCACCGACCTGGTTGAACAGGTCGGGCCTTCAGTGGTCAATATCCGTACGCTTGAAAAAGTGTCTGCCCGGTCGCGTGCGGGCAATGGCCAGGATGAGGAGATGCTGGAGTTTTTACGCCGCTTCGGCGTCCCGGTTCCGAACGCCCCACGCCAGACGCCGCGGCCGAATCGTCCGCAACAACCCGATGAGGAACAGCCACGTGGAGTTGGATCGGGATTCATTCTGACAACCGACGGCTTCATCATGACCAATGCCCATGTAGTGGAAGGCGCCGATGAAGTGCTTGTGACCCTCACCGATGAGCGAGAGTTCAAAGCCAGGATCATCGGTGCGGATAAACGCTCCGACGTCGCCGTGGTAAAGATCGAGGCTACGGGCCTGCCAGCTATCAAGGTTGGCGATGTGAATCGTCTGAAGGTAGGCGAGTGGGTCATGGCGATCGGCTCGCCGTTCGGTTTGAAGAATACGGTGACCGCGGGCATCGTGAGTGCCAAGCAGCGTGACACCGGCGACTATCTTCCGTTCATCCAGACCGACGTGGCCATCAACCCCGGCAACTCAGGTGGCCCGCTGATCAATATGCGCGGAGAAGTGGTCGGGGTCAATAGCCAGATTTATTCGCGCTCGGGGGGGTTCATGGGCATCTCGTTCGCTATTCCCATGGATGAGGCGATCCGCGTGAGCGACCAGCTACGCACGTCGGGACGCGTTTCCCGCGGCCGTATTGGCGTACAGATAGACCAGGTGACCAAGGACGTCGCCGAGTCGATCGGCCTGGGCAAACCCATGGGAGCGTTGGTGCGTGGCGTGGAAACGGCATCGCCCGCGGACAAGGCGGGTGTAGAGGCCGGCGACATCATCACCAAGGTGGATGGCAAACCGATTGAAAAACATAGCGACCTGCCGCGGCTGGTGGGTGGCATCAAGCCCGGTACAAAGATCGCGATGACGGTTTTCCGGCGCGGCGCAACCAAGGAATTGGTGGTGACGGTGGTTGAAATTGAGCCTGAAAAGACATCGCAGAAAACGCCTGAGCGGGAGGAGAAGCCCAAGGCGTCGGCAGCCGGTCAAGCGTTGGGCTTGGCTGTGAGCGAGTTGAGCGACGCGCAGAAAAAAGAACTCAAGATAAAAGGGGGCGTCAAGGTGGACACTTCGGCCGAGGCTGCTGCTCGCGCCGGGCTCCGTGAGGGCGACGTGATCGTTGCCATCGCGAATGTTGAGGTTGGCACCGTGAAAGAGTTTGAAACGGCGATTGCAAAGGTAGATCGCAGCAAACCAGTCAACGTGCTGTTTCGGCGCGGGGAGTGGGCTCAATACGCTGTAATTCGGGCTGCGCGTTGACACTGGGAATTGCTATGGCTTAACGCGCGCTTATGCAATGGCGTTAAGGGACTCTTGTCAGTTTTATGCAAAAGAAAAAGATTTCATCTTATTTTTTGGGAGATATTCAAACTGTTTAAGTTTGGAATCGCTAACTTAATTATGGCGATCTAAACCTTTAGTTAGAATAGTGGCTGCAAGTCGTGATTTCCCTGCATATTAGGGAGTTTAAAGTCCACCATATGGGATAGGATGCTGCGTCTGATAGACATCCACAGATCACCCACATGTTGTCCCTGATGTGCCTATTTAAAATGTTGATAAGATGTGCATAAGGTTGTTGTTGCTACCTTGCAACGACAGGATTTTCCTGATTTTGCGCTGTGCCGGGAAGCCTTTTTGCCTACAATGAAGTTCCAACTAATCGCAGTTGCCAATGATTGTTGGTTCAGGGCGCGTCACTTCTCGACGCGCCCTTTTTTCTTGCCAGCTTCTTTTTAATTCAAACACTTAAGCGTTCTCGTTGATGGATCACATCAGAAATTTTTCAATCATTGCGCACATCGATCACGGCAAGTCGACGCTTGCCGACCGTTTGATTCAGCGCTGCGGCGGCCTCGAAGCGCGCGAGATGGAAGCTCAAGTTCTCGACTCCATGGATATCGAAAAAGAACGTGGGATAACCATCAAGGCGCAGACCGCCGCATTGCATTACAAGGCACGTAATGGAGAGACCTACAACCTCAATCTGATAGACACGCCCGGGCATGTCGATTTTTCATACGAGGTGAGTCGTTCGCTATCCGCTTGTGAAGGCGCGCTGCTGGTGGTAGATGCAAGCCAGGGCGTGGAAGCGCAGACGGTAGCGAACTGCTATACCGCGCTCGACCTCGGCGTAGAGGTGGTACCGGTGCTCAACAAGATGGATCTGCCCAATGCGGATCCCGACAACGCAAGAATAGAAATTGAAGACGTAATTGGCATAGACGCCACCAACGCGATTGCGTGCTCGGCCAAGACCGGAATGGGCATCGAGGAAATTCTCGAAGGGATCGTGGCGCGTATCCCCGCGCCCAAAGGCAATCCAAAAGGCCCGTTGCGCGCAATGATTGTCGATAGCTGGTTCGATACCTATGTAGGCGTGGTGATGCTGGTGCGCGTGGTCGATGGCCGGCTGGCAAAAGGTGAACGCATCAAGATGATGGCCAGCGAAGCCACTTACAACGCGGACAGTCTGGGCGTATTCACGCCCGCAAACGAGCCGCGTGACTCGCTCGAAGCGGGCGAAGTGGGCTACATCATCGCGGGAATCAGGGAACTGCAGGCCGCGAAAGTGGGCGACACCATTACGCTTATCAAGCCGGGCACGGGCGGGGCCGCGTACACGGCTACCCAGGCGTTGCCGGGGTTCAAGGAAATCCAGCCACAGGTGTTCGCCGGCTTGTATCCGACCGAAGCCAACCAATATGAAGGATTACGCGATAGTCTGGAAAAACTCAAACTCAACGACTCATCGCTGCATTACGAACCCGAGGTTTCGCAGGCGCTGGGTTTTGGTTTTCGCTGCGGGTTCCTCGGCTTGCTGCAGATGGAGATCGTGCAGGAACGCCTGGAACGCGAATTCGACCAGGACCTGATTACCACCGCGCCCAGCGTGGTGTACCAAGTGGTCAAGGCCGACGGTGAAGTGGTGATGGTCGAGAACCCTTCCAAGCTCCCGGACCAGAGCCGGACCGAAGAGATCCGCGAACCCATAGTCACGGTGCGTTTGTACATGCCACAGGAATACGTGGGCGCCGTCATGACGCTGGCCAATCAGAAGCGCGGTGTGCAATTGAACATGTCCTACCATGGCCGCCAGGTCATGCTGACCTACGAGATACCTTTGGGCGAGATCGTGCTGGACTTTTTCGACAAGCTTAAATCCGTCAGCCGCGGATACGCGTCGATGGACTACGAGTTCAAGGAGTACCGCGCGGCTGACGTAGTCAAGGTGGACATTTTGCTAAACGGCGAAAAGGTCGACGCCTTGTCAATCATCGTGCACCGCTCGCAGTCGCAGTACCGCGCCAGGGCGGTGGTGTCCAAAATGCGTGAGATCATTTCGCGCCAGATGTACGACGTCGCGATACAGGCCGCGATCGGGGCCAACATCATTGCGCGTGAGACAATCAAAGCCCTGCGCAAGAACGTGCTGGCCAAGTGTTATGGCGGCGATATTTCACGCAAACGTAAACTTCTCGAAAAACAAAAAGCGGGCAAAAAAAGAATGAAACAGATCGGCTCGGTTGAGGTGCCCCAAGAGGCCTTTTTGGCGATTTTGCAGGTGGACGATTGATGCAGGTCTTAACCTCCCTGATCCTGGCCGCGTTCGCGGCCTATGCCGGAGTCTGGTACCTGGGCAAGTTTGAAGGCAATTTCGCGCTTCTGCTTTTTTTGGCCACCGTGGTTACCGGCGTTTACTGGGTGGCCGAACGTTTCGTTTTTCTTCCTCAGCGCCAGCGTGCCGCGGCCGAACTTGAGGCCAGTTCGGCGCGCCGGATCGCCGAATTGGACAAGATGGGTGTCAGCAAAGTGGACGGCGATATAGCGCAGGCCAAATCGCGGCTGCTGCAACAACCTTGGTGGCTGGACTGGACGGCTGGATTGTTTCCCGTCATCCTGGTGGTTTTCTTTTTGCGCTCGTTTCTGTTTGAGCCGTTCAAAATTCCGTCCGGCTCCATGATTCCGACCTTGCTGGTGGGCGACCTGATTCTGGTGAATAAATTCCATTACGGAATACGGTTGCCGGTGGTCAACACCAAGTTGACTGAAGGCACCCCCCCGCAGCGCGGAGATGTAATGGTGTTTCGGTATCCGCCCAAGCCGAGCCTGGATTACATAAAACGGGTGGTGGGTTTGCCGGGCGATGAGGTGGCATATCTGAACAAGAGGCTTAGCATCAATGGCAAGGCGATAACAACCAAAGCCGTGCCTGAGTTCTTCGATGAAGACTCGATGCGCTACATCAAACAATTTGAGGAACAGCTGGGCGACAAGTCGCACCGTATGCTGAATGAAGACGACCGCCCCGCGTTTGTTCCAGGCGTGGACAACTTTCCCAATAAGGACAGTTGCCGTTACAGTGTTGAAGGCGTCGTGTGCAAGGTGCCTGCCGGGCAGTATTTCATGATGGGCGATAACCGCGACAATTCGCTGGATTCGCGTTATTGGGGATTCGTACCGGATAGAAATATCGTCGGCAAGGCGGTGTTCGTATGGATGAATTTTGGCAGTCTCAAACGAATCGGCCCCTTCAATTGAGGTTGATTTTGTCAGCAAGGGAAAATCTATGAAGGCACGACTCAGATCCCGACAACGCGGCATTTCTTTTATAGGCTTGCTGTTTGTCGGTGTGGTCCTGGCTATCGCCGGTGTCGTGGGAGCGCAGGTCTTTCCGACATTCATCGAATATGAAGCGGTGACCAAGGCAGTCAATAAGGCTAGCAGCGGGACTTCGGTCGCGGAGGTGCGCACTATCTTTGACAAGGCCGCGAACGTTGACAACATCAATTCGGTAAAAGGAAGCGACCTCGATGTCACCAAGGACGGCGACAAGATCGTGGTGGCTTTTGCTTATGAGCGTGAAATTCACCTGGTAGGGCCCGCCTTTTTGACACTCAAGTACGCCGGGCGATCCAAATAGCGTGGACCATGGTTTACTGGCTTTGCAACAGCGGTTGCAGCACGAATTCGCGAATGCCGATTTGCTTGGCCGCGCGCTGACGCATCGCAGCTTCGCGGCGGACCACAACGAACGGCTGGAGTTTTTGGGCGATGCCGTGCTCAACCTTTCCGTGGCCGACCTCCTGTTTGAAAAACTGCGGCTGCTGCCGGAAGGCGATCTGTCGCGGGTGCGGGCCAATCTTGTCAAGCAGGAGACCCTGCACCAGCTGGCCGTGGAGCTCGGTCTGCCGCAGGTGATCCGATTGGGGGAAGGCGAGGTGCGCTCCGGCGGGACGAAGCGGCCGTCGATTCTCGCGGATGCCTTGGAGGCGATTATTGGGGCGGTGTATCTGGATGGCGGATTTGCCGCGGCGCGAAGTCTGGTGCATCGGCTTTTTAAAGGGCTGGAGATTAACCCCACCATGGCAGCCATTGGCAAAGACGCCAAGACCGAGTTGCAGGAGTGGCTGCAAGGCCGCAAGATGAAGCTCCCGCTCTACCGCGTGGTGGGCACCCTGGGTGCCGCGCATCAGCAGACCTTCGATGTCGAATGCGAAATCGTCGAGTTGAACCTGTCCGAACGTGGCATCGGCGGCTCGCGCCGTGCCGGTGAACAGGCCGCCGCGGCGGCCATGTTGCAGACCCTGCGGAATACTCCCCCAAAATGATTACGCCAACCAAAGCTGGAGATGGAGCGCCCTCCATGGAGGTCCCGAGTGGGCAGGCAGCGGATCGGCTTGTCCAAACGCCACTGCCGCAGCGCTGCGGGCTGATTGCGATTGTCGGAAAACCCAACGTCGGCAAGTCCACCTTGCTAAATGCCCTGGTCGGTCAAAAGATCAGCATCACGTCGCGCAAGGCGCAAACCACGCGCCATCGTATTACCGGTATGCGCAGCCTGGGAACTACCCAATTTGTGTTTGTCGACACGCCCGGATTCCAGACACGCCATGGCAACGCACTCAATCGCTCACTGAACAAAGCGGTGCTCGGTGTCATCAACGAGGTGGATCTGGTCCTGTTTGTCGCCGAAGCGGGCCGCTTCAATCAGGCCGATGCCAAGGTGTTGTCGCTCTTGAACAAGAGCGTCCCGGCCCTTCTGGTGGCCAACAAACTGGATCAGGTCGCGCAGCGCGCCGCAATCGCACCTTGGCTGCAGGAGATGCAGCAGCGCCACGCTTTCGCCGAGTTTGTGCCGATGTCGGCGAAAAACGCCAAGGACGTGAGCCGGCTGTTTGGCATTTGCGAGAAGTACTTGCCCGAGCAGGCGTGGATGTACGCGCAAGACGAACTCACCGACCGCGGCGAAAAATTCCTGGCCAGCGAAATGGTGCGCGAAAAACTGTTTCGCCTGACTGGTGATGAGTTGCCGTACACCTCCACGGTGGTGATTGACAAGTTTGAGGAAGAGGCCGGTCGCAAGGGGCAAAAAAGGCTGCTGAAAATCGCGGCCACGATTGTGGTGGAGCGCGACGGCCATAAGGCCATGGTGATCGGCGACAAAGGTGAACGCATCAAACGTATCGGCACCGAGACACGGGTCGAACTCGAAAGGCTGATGGACGCCAAGGTGTTTATCGAGCTGTGGGTCAAGGTGCGTTCAGGATGGGCCGATGATGAGGCGCGTGTGCGCAGCTTTGGATACGACTAGGTCGTGACAGGTTCTGAACCAGCACCCCGCACGTGGCCAGCAAGCGAATTTCGGATGAGCCGGCTTATGTCCTGCATCGGCATGACTGGAGCGAGTCCAGCCTGATTCTGGAGATATTCACGCGCAACCATGGCCGTATCGCGCTGGTCGCCAAAGGCGCGAAACGTCCGAGTTCCGGTTTGCGGCCTATCCTGTTGCCGATGCAACCCCTGCATCTGGCCTTTGGCGGCGACGCCGAGATCCGCACGCTCAAGAGCGCCGAGTGGATGGGTGGCCATGTCATGCCGAGTGGCGAAGCCTTGCTGTCCGGTTATTACCTGAATGAACTCGTCCTGTTGCTGTTGGCGCGCGACGACCCGCACCCGGGTTTGTTCGACATCTATGCCAACGTGGTAGAGGTGGTCGCCTCCGGACACGGCGAAGCCTTGCAGACGGCCCTGCGCGCGTTCGAGTTGCTGCTATTGCGTGAGATCGGACTATTGCCCATGCTCGACGCCCAAACCATGACGCTGGCCGCGTTGAACCTGAACGCGCGCTACAGCCTTGTGTCGGAGGGCGGGTTGCGCCAGGCCGGACCGGCGGACCGCGCCAGCCTGGCCGGTGTTCAGTGGCTCGTATTGCAACAGTCGCTGTCCAGCAGCGCGTCATTTACAGAAACCTTGCGTGCCTGTGCGCCGGTGGTGAACGAACTCAAACCGCAGTTGCGTGCCTTGCTAAATTACCATTGCGGGGTAGGTACGCTGCGTACCCGGCAAATGATGATCGACATCCAATCGTTATGAAAAATACCGCGCTTTCGGTTAATCTGAACAAGGTTGCGCTGGTGCGCAATACACGCCATCTGGGCATCCCGTCGCTGACGCGCGCCGCCGAGATATGTTTGCGCTCCGGCGCGAATGGGATAACGGTGCACCCCCGTCCGGACGAACGCCACATTCGGTCCCAAGATGCACACGACCTGTCAAAACTTCTCGCGTTATGGCCGGGTCGGGAATTCAACATCGAAGGCAACCCGTTCCAGAATTTGATGGGTTTTGTCCGCGCCTTGAGGCCCCAGCAATGCACCTTGGTGCCCGATGGTGAAGGCCAGTTCACGAGTGACCAAGGCTGGAACCTCGCGCAAGACGGGGCGCGCCTGAAGCCGCTCATCGCTGAAGCCAAGGCGCTTGGCGTGCGGGTCAGCCTGTTCATGGACGCGGACCCGGCGGCAATGCGGCAAGCCAAAGCCGTGGGTGCCGATCGGGTGGAGTTGTACACCGAACCCTACGCCCAAGCCTGGGGCGGACCGCGGCAGCAAGACCAGACCCGGCGCTACGCCGCGACGGCGCAAGCGGCTCTGGACGTCGGTCTGGCTGTCAATGCGGGCCACGATCTCAACCGGGACAACCTGACCTGGTTTCTGAAATCGGTGTCGGGCGTCGAGGAGGTCTCCATCGGGCATGCGCTTATCTCCGACGCGCTGGAGCTGGGTTACGCGGCAACCATTGCCGATTACCTGCGTTGCATACGCGAAGCCGGGCCCGGACCAATGGAGCAGGGCGCTTAACAATGATCTATGGCATAGGGACTGACATCTGCGACATTCGCCGCATCCGTGCAAGCCTGGAACGTCACGGCGAGCGTTTCGCGCAAAAAATCCTCAGCGATGGTGAACTCGCCGTCTGGCGCTCCCGCGGCACACGCTGGCCGGAACGTGGCGTGCGTTATCTGGCCACCCGCTTCAGTGCCAAAGAGGCTTTCAGCAAAGCCATCGGACTGGGTATGCGCATGCCGATGACGTGGCGGCTGTGCGAGATCGCCAAGTTGCCGGCGGAGCATCCGAACGCCGGCAAACCCTGCATCGTGTTGCATGGCGTGCTCAAAAACTGGTTCGAGGCGCAGCACTTGCGGGTGCACGTCAGTGTGACCGACGAGACTGATTACGCGGCCAGTTTTTGCGTTGTGGAGAGTGCTGCCTGATGCTGCAACACGCTCCGCTCATCATCGACGTTGCCGGCCCACGCCTTGCCGCGGTGGACATCACGCGCTTGCGCCATCCGATGGTGGGTGGCGTGATTCTGTTTGCACGCAACTGGCGCGACCGCAAGCAACTCGGCGCCTTGTGTCGCGAGATAAAAAACGTACGCCGGGATTTGCCCATCATGGTGGATCACGAGGGTGGGCGCGTGCAGCGCTTCAAGACCGATGGCTTTACGCTTCTGCCGCCCATGCGCGTATTGGGACAGCTCTGGCAGGGAATGGCTCACGACGATCCACCCGCCAGCGCCATGCGTGCCACCAACGCGGCTACCGCTTGCGGTTTCGTGATGGGCTCCGAACTGCGCGCTTGCGGCGTTGATCTGGCCTTCGCGCCGGTACTCGATCTGGATCACGGGGCCGGCGGCGTGATTGGAGACCGTGCTTTCGCGCGCGACGCGTCGGTGGTAAGCCTGCTGGCCAAAAGCCTGATGCATGGCATGTTGCAAAGCGGCATGGCCAACTGTGGCAAACATTTTCCGGGCCATGGTTTTGTGCAAGCCGATTCGCATACTGACATCCCGGTAGACCGGCGTAGCCTGAAAACCATTCTTGCCCAGGATGCGGCGCCGTACGGATGGCTCGGCACAACGCTTGCAAGCGTGATGCCGGCACACGTCGTTTACCCCAAGGTCGATTCGCGTCCGGCTGGCTTCTCTCCCAAATGGCTTAAAGACATCCTGCGCGGGCGCCTGGGTTTTGGCGGCGCGATCTTCAGCGACGACCTCAGCATGGCAGGTGCGCGCCTGATCGAGGGGCAACTGGTGGACTACACGCAGGCTGCCGCGACGGCGCTGAATGCCGGTTGCGACATGGTGTTGTTGTGCAACCAAAGCCTGCACGGCAACACCGCGATAGACGAATTGCTCGACGGTCTGGAAACAGCCCAGCGCAACGGTCAGTGGCAGGCACAGGAGGCCAGCGAAAAGCGCCGGCTGGCTTTGTTGCCAACCTCAAAAGCGCTTGCGTGGGATGCACTCATGGCGCATCCTCTGTACCAACGCGCCCTCGACTTGATACCCTGATCCTGGAGGTTGCAGGCCAGCGGAGAACCCGGTCACCCGTTGGGCGTTTCACGGCGCAGCGCCGGAAACAGGATCACGTCGCGGATGCTGGGGCTGTCGGTCAACAGCATCATCAGCCGGTCAATGCCGATCCCGCAGCCCCCAGTGGGTGGCATGCCGTATTCGAGCGCCCGCACAAAGTCGTGGTCGAAAAACATGGCTTCGTCGTCACC
>JANYBQ010000350.1 GCA_025360705.1 Betaproteobacteria bacterium
CCAGCGCGAATGCCGCCGCGATGTGGCTGCCGTGGCCCACGCCGCCGGCCGCCAGCACGGGTATGTCGCCCGCCGCCTCGACCACCTGCGGCACCAGCGAGTAGGTGCCGATCGGTCCGGTATGGCCACCCGCGTCGGCGCCCTGTGCAACGATCAGGTCCACGCCGGCGGCTTTGGCATTGAGTGCATGCCGCGCCGACCCCACCAGCGACATCGTGAACTTGCCGCATTTCCTGGCGCGTGCTATCACCGCGGACGGGCAGCCGATGCCTGCCGCGAACCCGTCGGTGGCAGAACCCAGCACCGCGTCTATCTGTTCGGCAAAAAGTTGCTGCGATCGCATCTGGCTTGAAAAGAAAGTGGCTTTGGTGGTTGCGGGCACGTTGTATTTGGCGCGTAAATGCGCGACGAACTGCTTGTGCTCAACCGGCAGGCTGGCTACTACCGCATCACGATCGGTCTCGGTTCCCACGCCGGCCGGCAACAGCAGGTCAACACCGAACTTGCCGCTGCCTATGCGTTCCCGGATTTCCTTCAGATGGCCGGCTATTTGCTCCGGCATATCGCGGGTAGCCCCATAGACCGGAAAGCAACCGGCGTTGGCCAGCGCTACCGTCACGTCCACGCTGTGCGAGAAACCGAAGATCGGGTAAAGGATGCCGAGCCGTTGGCACAGCGCGGTATTGAGTGAGGTGTTCATGAACAATGGCCGGTTAACGCTCAGTCCACCGTAATGTTGGCGCGTTTGATCAATTCGGCGTATTTCAGGGTGTCCGACTTGATCAGGCGATCGAGCTCTTCCAGGGTCATGGGTGCCGGGATTTCCCCGCCCGCTTTCAGCAGACGCTCGCGCACCTCGGGCGATTTGAGCGTTTCGTTGATCTCAGTGTTGATCTGTTTGACGATGGCCGCGGGCGTACCCCGCGGCAGCATAAAGCCGTACCAGGGAACCAGCGCGCCGTCGGGGAAACCCGCCTCGGCGAAGGTGGGCACATCGGGGAACAACACCGAACGCTTCACGCCGGCAACGGCCAGAGCCCGGATACGCCCGGATTGGGTCTGGGGCAGCGCGATGACGGGTGGCAACATGCCCATTTGCAGGCTGCCGCCGACCAGGTCGATCACCACCGGCGGCGCGCCTTTGTACGGCACCATCAGCAGCCTGGCATTGGCCGACTGGCTGAGTGCCTCCAGATTGAACTGTGCCGATGAACCGTACATCGTTCCAGCGCTGACGGTGTCTGGCTTGGCTTTGGCCATGTCGACCAGTTCACGCAAATTCTTCGCCGGCATTTTCTCGTTGACCACAAGCATCAGCGGCGCATACGAGACGTTGCCCACGACCGTGAAATCCTTGGCCGGATCCCAACCCGCGTTCTTGAACAGCGTCGGGTTCGCGGCCAACGCCGACCCCGAAGTAAAGAGCCAGGTGTATCCATCGGGTTCGCTGTTTTTGACCGCCTGCGTTCCGATGTTGGTGGAGGCACCCGGCCGCGCGTCGATGATGAAGGGCTGGGGCCAGCGTTTGGCCATGGCCTCGGTCACAATGCGCGCGAACTGGTCGAGCACGCCACCGGGCGGGTAAGGGACGATGACGCGTATCGGTTTGGCGGGGTAGGCTTGTTGCGCCAGCGCGGCGCCGGTGGCCGCAAGCATTAGAAGCGCGGCGGCGAGTAATTTTCCGGTCGGATTTTTCATGGCGATTCTCCTGTGTCCGTTATTGGATTGCGTCTCACGCTTTCACACCGCGGCCCGCGCATGCAGATGCTGCAACTCGGCTTCGCTCAGGCCGAGCCGGCCGGTATAAAACGCGTGGTTGTGTTCACCCAGGGCACCTGCGGTGGAGTGCACCTGGCCGGGATCGCGGGCAAAACGCGGCACCACGTTTTGCATGCGCACCGAGCCGAAGTCGGCATCCGGAACGGAGACGATGGCCTCGCGTGCAATCATTTGCGGGTCACTGAATATCTGGTCTATCGAATACACCGGCGCGATGGTTCCGCCCTCGCGCTCGAACGCGTTCTGAATCGTTTCCAGATCGTTTTCGGCTATCCAGCGCGCGAAGACGGCATTCAACTCTTTGGAGTGGCCCACCCGCAGACTATTGGTCGAGAAGCGGGAGTCGGCGGGCAGGTCAGGCCGGTTGATCGCACGCGCATTGGCGGCGAACAGGGGGTTGGTGCTGCCGGATAGCGAGACATAACGGCCGTCTTTGCTACGGTACACCGCTGCCGGTGCGGAATATTGATTGGCGTTGCCCGAGCGCTCGCGCACCGTGCCCAGTTGGTCGTGTTCGATCGGCAGGAAGTCGAGCAGGCGCAGCATGGCTTCGGTCATCGACAGGTCGATCTCCTCGCCCGGCGCATCGGGTTGCTGGATGCGCCGGCACAGAGCGGCCAGCACGCCCACCGCCCCGAACAATCCGCCGATGGCGTCGCCCAGCGGATACCCGCTGTGCATCGGTTCGCCGTCCGGCTCGCCGGTGATGTAGGTGAGCCCGCCCATGGCTTCGAACAGCCGCGCAAAACCGGGCCGGTTGCGATACGGCCCGGTCTGGCCGAAGCCGGTGGCTCGCAAAATTACCAGGCGCGGCTGGATGTCCCACAACACCTCGCGCGTCAAACCCCAACGGTCGAGCGTGCCGGGACGGAAGTTTTCGACCAGCACATCGAAGTCCGCGATCATGCGTTTGAAAAGCGCCAGGCCCTCGGGCACGCGCATGTCCAGGGTGATGAACTGTTTGTTGCGGTTAATGGCTTTCCACCACAGAGACTTGCCGTCCTTGAAGGGCGGGAAGTCTCGCGCGCCGTCGCCCTTGCCCGGTAGTTCCATCTTGACAACGTCGGCGCCGTAGTCGGCCAGCAAGGTCGCGCAGGTGGGCGCGGCGATGATGGTCGCGATGTCAAGTACCTTCAAGCCGGTGAGCGGTCCGCTCATAAGTCTCCCGATCTGTTTCCAACATCCGACGGCGCTGGCGCCAAGCCAATATCGTGAAACACTAAATTAATTGTGTTCCACTATTTTGAACTATAGGCAAATTCGGGTCAAGCGGTTTCCGGACTTTTTTTCGCTCCGGTGTTTTATCGTTGGGTGACTGGCGCGCCAGACTGGCGTGGGCTCGGAGCGTGAGAGGCAATCGAATGCGCGGGTGCATTGGATTGCCTCTCACGCTCTCACTCCTTCCAGAGCGCCCGAATGCTGGCGGCTAGCGCCACCGCGCGCGGCGCGACGTCGTTTTCCAGCTGCCCCTGGCCCAGGCGGAACGCGGGAACACCGCAGTTCAACGACAACGCGGCGCCGTCCTTCAACGTCAGCAAGGGGACACCCACCGCGTGAATGTGCGGATTGAAGTCTCCCAGCGACAGGCAATACCCTTTAGCCGCGCAGTCTTTCAAGGCCTGCGCGGTCTTGGCGTGGTGCAGCTTCCACAGGTCGGGCGTCTCGGCGCGCGAACGGTCCAGCAGGCGCTGGCGCGTGGCGGCGTCGAGCTGCGACAGCAGCGCGCGGCCGATGGCGGTCTGGATCAACGGGGCGTTGTTGCCCACGTCGGGCACCAGCGGGTGCGGGTCGGCGCTGCGCGCGGTCTCGATGTAGATCAGGTTGAGCCGGTCCAGCGTGGCAAGCGACACCGCCCCACGAATTTCACGCGCGACGTCCATCATCAACGGCCGCGCGACCTGGCGGATGGCAAAGCCGCGCAGCACCGGATAAGCCAGCGCCAGCAGACGCACCCCGGGACGGAACGTGCCGTCCTCGTTACGCGTGAGGTAACCCAGTTCGATAAGGGTTGAACTCAGCCGCGAAACGGTGGGTTTGGACAGGCCGGTGCGCCGCGCGAGTTCGGCATTGCCCAGCCATATGTCGTTCGGGCCGAAAGCCTCGACCAGTGACAGGCCGCGTGCCAGCGTGGTGGCGAACCAGTCGCCGCGTTCGTTGCCGGGGTCCGGTCCAGCGGCGCCCGCCGGGGATGAAACAGCTTTCGCCAGCTTTTTTTTTGTGGCTAATCGTGCAGATTTTTGGGTGACCATGTATGAAACACCTCTGGGTAAGTGTTTCGAATTCTAAAACATGGCACTCCCGGTGCGCAAGTCGCGCAGGCGGCCTGGAGGCGAACCGACTTATTTCGCGGCTGCGGCGGGCCACTGGAAGCGCCCGGGCTGCTTGCTGGCGAAGCGGGCAAATGCGTCCTTTGCGTATGCGCTGGAGCCGGCGACGCCCTGGCCTGCTGCTTCAAGTTCCAGCACGTTGTCCAGACTGCTTCCGAATGATGCGTTGAGCGCGTCCTTGGTCATGGCCAGGGCGGCGGGCGACGCATTGGCGAGTGCGCGTGCCATGGCTTGTGCGCGGGCCAGCAGGCCATCGGGTGCCAGCACTTCCAGCACCAGACCCAGGTCCTGCGCTTCCGCGGCGCCGATTTCACGCGCCGAGAAAATGATCTCCTTTGCACGTTGCAGGCCGACGGCGCGCGGCAGCGTATACAGCGCCCCATAGTCCGGTACCAGCCCGATTCGCCCGAAGGCCATGCAAAACCGCGCGCGAGTGGACGCCAG
>JANYBQ010000451.1 GCA_025360705.1 Betaproteobacteria bacterium
CAACGGCATCTCAGCAATTCCCATCTCCCTTAGCGCAATTAGCGCAATTGCAGCGGCAGGCTAGCCAGCGCACCGCGCCGTCCCGTCCCGTCCCGGGCCAAGAGCCTGATCGCGTTTATTGCCGAAGGCGCGCAGATCAAGAAGATTCTGGACCACATCGGTGTGGACTCACAAGCCCCTGGCATATCCCCGGCACGCGGGCCACCGCTGTGGGATGAGTGTGATGCGCAGAGGGGCCAGGGTGTCGAAGTCGAGCCAGACTGGGTATCCGACTGGGATGAGGCGGCGCAACCCGCACCCGACTATGAGATCGATCGGCGCGTCAACGGGTGACTGAGCGAAACGGCGGTTCGGATTCGCCGCGGGGTAGCCGTGCGTTTGCGCTGACACCGTCCGTAAATAGGGGCCTTGCGCAAATACCCCCGAGTTCTAGGATTTGAGTCGGCGAACCTTAGGGAGGTACGACATGCAATCGAACCAGACGGACTTCAGCCTGGCCTGTACAGGGTCTACAAGGTCAATCTGTCAGTGGCGATGGCATGGCGTGCCGCTCGCGCTGTTCGCGCCACTCGTTTTGCTTCTATCGGCCTGCGGCGGTGGGTCCGGTGGCAACGCGGCCCTGGCCAGCCTCGAAGTGACGCCTGCGTCTGCAACGGTGGTCGTCGGTGGAACAGCCCAATACAACGTCATTGCGCGCGACGGCGCCGGCTTGGTGATGGCCGCGCCGCCGGTGGTCTGGGCCGCAGACACGCCCTCGGTCGGCAGCATCACAAACCCAATGGCACCATTCCAGTATTCAACCAGTATGTGTCGATGTATGAAACTTTCAAGGATTTTGTTTCGGACCCGACGGTCGATTCCATTCTCGTCACCCGCATTGGCGATACAGACCCGGTGGCCACGCCGGGCATCGACGACTTCCGTCTGGAGGTGGATCTTTCGACCTGTACCTTTCAGTTTTTTGTGACACCCACGGCCCACACCAGCACGGATGTCACAACCCACGCGGTCCTGACGCTGCCCCGGCCTGACGAGGGCACGCGAACCTATGCACTGACTTTGCCGATGGGGTTGCTGCAAAAAGGCAGCACGCCGCTGGATTCATGGCGAACCAACGGTTTGGGCGACTATTCAAAAAATCTCCCACTTTTTCCTTCATATTCGGTCGGTGTGACCATCCCGTCCAATCTGGATGGCTACATCCCGTCGGGCCTGTACAACCAGGGCTTGTTCTTCGATCTTGTCCAGCCGGCGCCCCGGCAAAACACCACCGTCATGAGTTACGGAATGGTTCCACAACTTTGAGTCAGGTGAATTCAATACACCACCCGCGCGAAGCTGCACTCCCCCGGCGCGCGGGTCGAAGCCGACCTTGGCCAGTTCTTTCAGCGCCGCCTTGGAGACTTCGAGTGCCAAGTCCATCTTGGCCCGGATCATCTGCGAGCCAGTTTGGGTTGACATCAGGAAGTCGCCGGGTATATTATTACAAGTGTAATAACGGACAAATACCATGCACATGCTCAAACTCACCCAAATAGGCAATTCCGTCGGCGTCGTGTTGCCCAAAGAGGCCTTGGCGCGGCTTAAACTGGGCAAAGGTGAATCCGTTTTTTTGACCGAAACACCTGACGGCTACACGCTCACACCCTACGACCCGGCGCTTGAAGAAGAGATTGCCGCTGGCCGCGAATTCATGCGCGAATACAGAGACACCTTTCACCAATTGGCCAAATGAGCTGGCGCTGGATTACCAAGGCAGCCCTTCTGATCCTGCATGATGAAAGTCTGGCACAACATGGGGGCGGCACGGGTTTGCGAGACGCCGGCCTGCTTGACTCCGCGCTGGCCCGGCCCATAAACCTGCTCGCCCATGCCAGCCCGCCGGATTTGCCTGATGTGGCAGCGCTCGCAGCAAGTTATTGTGTAGGGCTGGCAAAAAACCACCCATTCGTCGATGGCAACAAACGCGCCGCATTCTTGGCAACAGGCCTGTTCTTGCACCTGAATGGTTTCAGATTGACGGCCTCACAGGCGGACGCCACGATGACCGTGCTTGGCATCGCGTCCGGCGACCTGTCAGAGGAGTATTTCGCCAAATGGCTGCGTCAAAACATTGCGCCACGTAACGCCATACATACTAAATAAAAATCCCCGCCCTAAGGGGCGGGGTATTCGGGCTCAGAACAGCCCAGGCTGATAGTCCGCGTGCAGTTGTTGATATTCCTGCCCCTGGTTCTTGACGTAGTTGCCTATTGTCTTCTCGTCTCCGTGTTTGCCTAGAGCCTGGCTGAACTTGGTGTGAGGCATACGATACCCCCAAAGGAGTCCCATGCCCCGCAACACCAACAAGGCCGCAGTCAGCGGCAAAACGGCACTGCCCCGGTCAGGACAAACCACTGGGCGTCAGCAACCACCGCAACGGCAGCAGCGCCAAGACTGTGCTCACCGACAGCGGCCCGGTTCGCATTGAAGTGCCGCGCGAGCGCGAAGGCACGTTTGAGCCCCAGGCCGAGATGTACGCCATGGACGTCTCGCCAGACCTCATCAGCAGCGTCACCGATGCCGTGCTGGGGGAAGTGGCCGCATGGCAAGCCCGCCCGCTGGAGGCGATGTACCCGGTGGTCTTCTTTGATGCCCTGCGCGTCAAGATCCGCCAGGACGGCGTGGTGCGCAACAAGGCGGTCTACCCGGCGCTGGGGATGCTGGCCGATGGCACGCGCGACATTCTGGGCATCTGGATCGAAAACACCGATGGCGCCAAGTTTTGGATGAAAGTCTTCAACGATATGAAGACGCGCGGCTGCAACGACGTGCTGATCGCAGTCACGGACGGCTTGAAGGGCATGGGCGAGGCCCTGGCCGTGGTGTATCCGGCCACGACCCTGCAAACCTGCATCGTGCACCTGATGCGCAACAGCCTGGGGGAAGTGCGAATGGATATTCGCCAGACCGTCCGGTGGCGGACGTCGACGGCCTGCCCCCTGCTACTGGCTCAGCGTCTGCATATGCAGCACCGCGCGCCGCATCATGTCGCAAAAATATTCGGCCGCCGGCGTGAGTGGCAAACCACTGCGCCGGACCAGACAGATCGGTGGCGCCGGTAAGGCTTCAAGCACATTGATCGGTTGCACCGCCTCGCGCAGCAAGGGCGAATGCGTCCACTGGATCGGCAGCATCATCAGCAGGTC
>JANYBQ010000474.1 GCA_025360705.1 Betaproteobacteria bacterium
CGGCGTTTGTCCAGCAGCCTCTCCAGCAGCATGGTCAACACCAGCTCCTGGCCCTTGCGCAACAAGGTGCGCTCGCCGGACAGCAGCAGGTTCTTGGCGAGTTGCTGCGTGATGGTGGAGCCGCCGATGATTTTTGGCGCCCTGGTGTTCTGATTTTTGCTACTGGCCAATGCCGCAGCGCGTTTCGCGGCCTGCTCCTCCGCGCGCGAGTTCTTTGTCCAGGCCTTCTCCAACGCTTCCCAATCGACGCCATCATGGCTGCTGTAACCGTCGTCCTCGGATGCAATCACCGCCCGTTTTAGCTGGTCGGATATCTGCTCGTAAGGCACCCACTGCTGGCTCCAGCGCAAACCGCCCTTCTCGTGCCAGATACGCCACGCTTCGGAACGCTGGAATGCGGTTGACTGCGGCGCCACCACCGCCATCGCCGCAATACGCGCGACAAAGAACAACTGGAGCGCGAGCGCGGCGCCCAGTACCAAAACCACCCAGCGCAACAGTGGTTTCATGTCATTTGGCGGTCACATTGGCTTCGAGAGTCTCGTCGCGCGTGAACTTGAAACGCGACACCACCAGGATCTGGTCCGCCTTGTGGCGCATCTCGTCGTTGAACAGTCCAAACGGGGCGGCCGAACGCGCAATCATCTCGGCACGCCGGTCCAGCGTCGCATTGCCGGAACTGTCGACGACTTCCGTGGCCAGCACACGACCATCGAAGTTGACCGTGACCAGCATCGTCAATTCTCCATACAGCTTCTTGCCGCCGACCTGCGGAAAGTTCTCCGTGCCCTTGTCTTCGATCGCGCGGCGCAGGCTGTCGTAATACACCGCGTAGACCTCCTCGCGCGTGGACGGGCTCACGTAACGTTTCTTGGGGCGCGCATTTTCCTGGTTGATGCGGCGTTCGATTTCCGCCAGCTGCTTGACCAGCTTACGTCGCTTCTCCTCGCGCGCGATCTGCTCTACCGACAGACCCGGCTGCCTGGGCTCGGGTGGCGGCAATGCAGCCAACTGCGTGCGCACGCGCGACAACATCAGCATCTGCTGCTCCTGCAATGTCTGCACGCTGTTTTGCGACTGGTCTTCCGGCGTATCGCCCAACTCCACCATCGCGGACGGTGGCAGCGGCGTGGTCGCGCGGCCTTTGTCGGCCTCACCGCCTCCGGCCATGGATGCCTGCGCAATCGCCTGCGCCTTGTCGGGTTTTTCGTTGGTGCGCGCGTTTACCAGTATTACTTCCAGCGGCGTGTCCTGGAACACGCGGTTAAAGCGCTCGGGATCTACAAAACGCACCGTCAACAGCGCGGCATGCACGGCGAGCGAGACACCAAGCGCCAGTTGAAGTGTGGTCAGGGAACGCAGTTTCACTAGGCCGAATTATCGCCCGCCAACACGTCGGCCTCACCCATGTCGACGGCGATTGCGATCGGTCCGGCCACCACCTCGTCATCTTCTTCTTCGGTGGTGTCAGGGCCGCCTGAAACGGCGGCGACAACACCCATGCGCTCTATCACGGTGCCGGTCAAGTCGAGCGTAAGTTCATCGATATCGCCCAGTTTCACGCGTACGCGCGCGCCCCGCGGCAGGTCGCGCGCGCCCACTACCGGCAGCACCAATGGCAGGTCGTCGGCACGCACCATGTTTTCCTTGAAGACGCTCGCCACAATCTCCGTGATGCCGTTTTGCAGCAGGTATTTAAGGGTCCAGAAACGCTCCATCGCGCCCTGATAACCGTTGTACGCGCTGTAGGCGGCATCGAACGCGGAAATGATGGAAAACAGCTCGGCGTCTTTCGGCTTGAAAGGCGCTGCCAGCGCCGCCGCCTTGCCGTGCCGCGCACACGCGATGATCTGCCACTGGTTCACCAAGTCGGTATAGCGGCGCAGTGGCGAAGTGCTCCAGGCATAACTCTTCACGCCGATTCCCGCATGCGGCAATGCCTTGGTGCCCATACGCACCTTGACGCCGGGCGCCAGGCTGGCCTGGCTACGGTAGATGCCAGGCACGCCCAGGTCGGCCATCCAGTTGCCCCAGGTGCTGTTGGCCAGGATCATGGCCTCCGCCACGATCAGGTCCAGCGGCGCGCCGCGCTGGCGCGTGCTGATTTGCACCTGCTCGCTGCCATCCGGTTCGGCACCGTTGTTGCCCACGAGGCGAAAGTTGTAGTCCGGCCGGTTGAAGGTTTCCGGTTTGCCGCGCGTCACTTCGCGGCCCGCTTTCAGGTGTTTGGCCAGCCGAAACAGAAACGACAACTGGTTGCGTCGATCCGGCGCCAACCGCAGCCCGTTGCGATTGCCGTTCGCGTGCTCAAAAGCCGGATCTTCCAGCCACTGCGCGGTGACCCATGCGTCGAGCTGGTCATGCCGCAGATTGGCGGCTATCGGCACACGCTCAAGCCGCGTCTCAGTGCTTTTAATCTCCAGGGTTGCCTCGTCCAGCGTGACATACAGGGAAACCGCAGGACACGCGCGCCCTTCCAGCAGCGTGTAGGTTTGCACCACTGCATCAGGCAACATGGTGATCTTGAAACCCGGCATGTAGACCGTGGACAGCCGCGCGCGTCCAATCTGGTCGATCGCGCTGCCGGGTTGCAGCGCCAGTGCTGGCGCGGCAATGTGGATACCCATCGTCACCTGTCCCGAGCCCAGGCCGTGCACCGACAAGGCGTCGTCGATCTCGGTCGTGGCGGAGTCGTCGATCGAAAATGCCGACACGTTCGCCAGCGGCAACGGGTCTTTGATCGGCGCGGCGTCGAGCGCCGGAAAGCCGATGCCTTTGGGGAAGTTCTCGAACAAAAAACGGCGACAGTGGAACTGGTAGGGCGAATCGATGGCACCGACTTTTTGCAACAAGTCCAGCGGCGCGGTGTGGGTGGCACGCGAGGCCTCTACCACGGCCTTGTACTCAGGCGCGTTTTTATCGGGCCTGAACAATATCCTGTAGAACTGTTCCCGGATGGCGGGGGGACATTCACCCCGGCTCAGCTCGGCCACCCATTGCTCGATCTGCAGTTGCACCTGCTTTTTCTTTTCCATTGCCGCCAGCGCCTGTGCGATTACCTCGGCCGGTGCCTTGCGGAAACGCCCTTTGCCGGCACGCCGGAAATAGTGCGGTGCCTCGAATAACCGGAACAAAATGCCGGCCTGTTGTTCCAGCGTCGCCTTGTCGCTGAAATAGTCGCGCGCCAGATCGGCAAAGCTGAACTCTTCTTCGGGCGAAAATTCCCAGGCCATTTCCAGTTCTACGGTCTGGCTCAAAGCCTGGGCGGCGCTGACAAACGCGGCGGGCGCTGGTTTGTCAAACTTGAGCAGCATATTGGCGGCCTTGACTTTGAGCCGTTTGCCGCTATCCAGTTCAACCTGGGCCGACGAATCGGCCTCGGATATCACACGGCCGGCCATGAATTTTCCGGCTTCTTCAAACAATAGGAACATGGGCTGGATTGTCTCTGCAAATACCGGCGCTCCGCGCGTCATCGCGCTGCGTCCACGCGGGATAATCCCGCGATGGCCGTTGTATTCGAGAAACCCTCTTTATTGACGCGCGTGCTGCCCTGGTTCAGGGGCTTCGACGTGCCACTGGTGGTTGCTGTGCTGGTGCTCGCCGGGGCAGGACTGCTGACCATGTATTCGTCCGGTTACGACTATGGCACGCGGTTTGAAGACCACGGCCGCAACATGCTGATCGCGGCGACCATCATGTTCCTGGTCGCGCAGGTCCCGCCGCAACGTTTGATGACCGTGGCCTTGCCGCTGTACGCGCTGGGTGTTGCGCTGCTGGTGGCGGTGGCTTTTTTCGGCATCACGAAAAAAGGCGCGACGCGCTGGCTCAACGTCGGCGTCACCATACAGCCAAGCGAGATTCTCAAGATCGCCATGCCATTGATGCTGGCCTGGTGGTTCCAGAAACGCGAGGGACAACTCCGTCCGCTGGACTTCGCGGTCGGTTCGGTGCTGTTGTTCATGCCGGTGGCACTGATCGTCAAACAACCCGACCTGGGAACCGCGTTGCTGGTACTGGCGGCAGGTCTGGCGGTGATCTTTTTTGCCGGCTTGCGCTGGAAGCTGGTGCTGCCGCCGGTTGCAATTGCCTTGATCGGCATCGCGCTGGTGGTGACGTTCGAGCCCGACCTGTGCGCCGACGGTGTGCGCTGGCTGGTGTTGCGCGACTACCAGCAGCAACGCATCTGCACCCTGCTCGACCCGACCCGCGATCCGCTGGGCAAGGGTTTTCACATCATCCAGGGCATGATCGCCATCGGCTCGGGCGGCGTCTGGGGCAAGGGCTTCATGCAGGGAACACAAACCCACCTGGAGTTCATTCCAGAGCGCACCACCGACTTTATTTTTGCGGCCTTCTCCGAAGAATTCGGTTTGATCGGCAACCTGGTGCTGATAGCTGCTTTCCTGTTCCTGGTGCTGCGCGCGATGTCGATCGCACTTGAAGCGCCAACGGTTTTTTCGCGCCTGCTGGCCGGCGCGCTGGCGATGATGTTCTTTTCGTATGCTTTTGTAAACATGGGCATGGTCAGCGGCATCCTGCCGGTGGTCGGCGTGCCGCTGCCATTCATCAGCTACGGCGGCACCGCCATGGTGACGCTGGGACTGGCGCTGGGCATGCTGATGTCGATAGCAAAATCCAAGCGACTGGTGCAGTCGTGATTGCCATCATTGGCGTCGGCAATATGGGCGGCGCCATGGCCGCGAATCTGCTGGCCAAAGGCTGGCCGGTCAACCTGTACGACCTGGATGACGCCAAATGCCGGGCCTTGTTGCCATCGGGCGCCAGGGTGTGCGCCAACGCAGCCGACGCGGCGCGTAGCGCGACAACCACCATCATCTGTGTCGTCAATGCGCGCCAAACGGAGGCCGTGTTGTTTGGGGCCGGCGGTGTCGCCGACGCGATGCGGCTCGGCCACACCGTCATGTTGTGTCCCACCATGGCGCCGAACGAGGTGGAAGACATCGCGTTGCGCCTGCGGCCGTTCGGCCTGCATTGCGTGGACGCGCCGATGTCGGGCGGCCCGTCGCGCGCGCGCGACGGCAGCATGAGCCTGATGGTGGCCTGCGAGCCGAACGTATTCGAACGCCAGCGCGCCTTGATCGACGCCTTGTCCTCGCGGGTGTTTCACATCGGTGAGCGTATCGGCGATGGCGCGCGGACCAAGCTGGTCAACAATTTGGCCGCCGGTATCAACCTGGTCGCCGCGGCCGAGGTGTTGGCAATGGCCGCGCGTATGGGGCTGAACCCCGGCCACACGCTCGATGTGATGGAACAGTCCAGCGCTCAAAGCTGGATCGGATCGGACCGCATGCGACGTGCCATTGCAGGCGACTTGGCGCCACGCGCCCATATGACGCTGCTCGAAAAAGATACGCGACTGGCGGTACAGGCAGCGTTGGACGCAGGTTTTGTCGGTCCGCTCGGGGCGGCAGCTCGCGATGTGTTTGCGAATGCCTGTGCCGCAGGACTGGCCGAACTGGATGACGCCGCCCTTTTGCAGTGGTTGGAAAAGAACAACTGAAGCAAACGCGGCGGGCGCCCGAGGCAGGCGGACGGCTGAGAGCGTGAGAGGCAACCCCGGCGCGGGCGCATTCAATTGCCTCTCACGCTCTGAGCCCGTGTAGCGAAGCGGGAGATTGCAGGCAGCCTAAAATGGGCCATGATCTCTCGCGAACCTACCATCGAACGTCTGGCCATCGCCAAAGCCCTGTTGCTTACGCCTTTTGGCCTGAACGAGTCTCACCTCTCGCGTGCCCTGGCTGAAATCAAGGCGTACAAGGTCGATGAGGCCGACCTCTACTTCCAGTACACACGCAGCGAAGGCTGGAGCCTGGAGGAAGGCATCGTCAAAACCGGCTCTTTCAGCATCGACCAGGGCGTGGGGGTACGCGCCGTCAGTGGTGAAAAGACCGCATTCGCCTATTCGGACGATATCTCCAACGCGTCCCTGATCGATGCGGCCCGAACAGTACGTTCGATCTCCTCGGCGGCCACTGGCGCCAAGACCAAACTTGCTTCCAAAAAGATAGCGGGTACACGGTCGCTTTATCCGGACCTGGACCCGATCTCCACGCTCGACAGCACGACCAAGGTGGAACTGCTCGGCAAGGTGGAAAAACTCGCACGCGCCAAGGACCCGCGCGTGGCGCAAGTCATGGCCGGGCTGGCGAGTGAATACGACGTGGTGATGGTGGCCCGCGCCGACGGCACCCTGGCGGCGGACGTGCGCCCGCTGGTGCGCTTGAGCGTGACCGTGATCGCGGAACAAAAAGGCCGGCGCGAAATGGGCAGCGCCGGCGGCGGCGGGCGTTTCGGGTTGGCGTATTTTGACGACGCAATGATTGCCAGGTATGTCGATGAAGCCGTGAAGGCCGCGCTGACCAATCTGGAATCGCGCCCGGCGCCAGCGGGCGAGATGACCGTGGTGCTGGGCCCGGGCTGGCCCGGCATCTTGCTGCACGAGGCTATCGGCCATGGTCTGGAAGGCGACTTCAACCGCAAGGGATCCAGCGCTTTCAGCGGGCGTATCGGCGAACGCGTGGCGGCCAAAGGCGTGACGGTACTCGACGACGGCACCATTCAGGACCGGCGCGGCTCTCTCAACGTGGACGACGAAGGCAATACCAGCCAGCGCAATGTGCTGATCGAGGATGGCATCCTCAAGGGCTATATCCAGGATGCGATGAACGCGCGCCTGACCGGGGTGGCGCCCACCGGCAACGGCCGGCGCGAGAGCTACGCGCATGTGCCGATGCCGCGTATGACCAATACCTACATGCTGGCCGGCGACAAACAGCCGCAGGAAATCGTGGCGAGTATCAAGCGCGGTTTGTACGCCACCAACTTCGGTGGCGGCCAGGTGGACATCACATCGGGCAAATTCGTGTTCTCGGCCAGCGAAGCCTTTTGGGTCGAAAACGGCAAGATCCTCTATCCGGTTACTGGCGCCACGATTGTCGGCAACGGCCCCGACGCGTTGACGCGCGTGACGATGATCGGCAACGACATGCAACTCGACAGCGGCGTCGGTACCTGCGGCAAGGAGGGCCAGAGTGTGCCGGTAGGAGTCGGCCAGCCTACTCTGCGTATCGATGGCCTGACCGTGGGGGGCACCGCATGAAGCAGGCGCGCCAGAACTCTGGCGCTGGGCTTGTCCCTGGCTCTGGTTCTGTTTTCCGTGCTACAGTCTTCGCTGTGTATACGAAACAATTTTTCTTTGGCTATTTTTGGTTCTCAGGCGCCGACGGCAAAAGAGAGAATTAGACGTACCCGACAAAGACGAATCCGATTCCCTCCAGAACCGCCGGCGACCCCGGCGGTTTTTGTTTTTGGTCGCCACATTTCAACCCTTTTTTAGACAGGAGCCCGCCATGACAGACCGATTGCTGATGCAAGACCCTGCCCACGAACAGCGAAGCCAACCGGATCGCCGCCGCAACAATTCCATGCCGGACCGGACCAGCCAAACCGACGACGAACGTATCAAAGCCATCACCGTGTTGCCGCCACCCGAGCACCTGATCCGGTTTTTCCCGATTCGCGGCACACCGGTGGAGCAATTGATCTCACAAACGCGGAACGACATCCAGAACATCATGGCCGGCACCGACCGCCGCATGCTGGTCGTGATCGGTCCGTGTTCCATCCACGACCCGGTGGCTGCTCTTGAGTACGCGCGCAGGCTCCGGGAGCAACGCATCCAATACCGCGACACGCTTGAGATCGTGATGCGGGTCTATTTCGAGAAGCCGCGCACCACGGTGGGCTGGAAGGGGCTTATCAACGATCCTTATCTCGATGAGACTTTTCGCATCGATGAAGGGCTGCGGATCGCGCGCCAGTTGCTGATCGAAATCAATCGACTCGGTTTACCCGCGGGCAGCGAATTTCTGGACGTGATTTCGCCCCAATACCTGGGCGACCTGATCTCCTGGGGTGCGATCGGCGCGCGCACCACCGAGAGCCAGGTCCACCGCGAACTTGCCTCAGGCCTTTCGGCTCCCATCGGCTTCAAGAACGGAACCGACGGCAATATCCGGATTGCCACCGACGCCATCCAGGCGGCTGCGGGCGGTCATCATTTTCTGTCGGTGCATAAAAACGGCCAGGTGGCGATTGTGCAAACCAACGGCAACCAGCATTGCCACGTTATTCTGCGCGGTGGCAAAACGCCCAACTACGACGCTGACAGCGTAGCCGCGGCGTGCGCGGACCTGACCACAGCCAATCTGCCGGCCAGGTTGATGGTGGATTGCAGCCATGCCAACAGCGGCAAGCAGCATGACCGGCAAATCGACGTGGCGTGTAGCGTAGCGGAGCAGGTGTCCGGCGGGTCGAGCAGCGTGTTCGGCGTGATGGTGGAAAGCCACCTACAGCCGGGATCGCAAAAATTCTCGCCAGGAAAAGACGACTCCGGCAAGCTGGAATATGGCAAAAGCATCACCGACGCATGCCTGGGGTGGGAGCGCTCGCTGGAATTGCTGAACCTGTTGTCGCAGGCGGTATCGACCCGCAGCGGAAGTTCAACAGCGCGGTGAACTTCGCGCAGCCCGACAACTCGCTCAGCGGCTGCCAGCGGCAGGTAGTGCTGTGACTATTTGCGGCTCCAGCCATACCCGCAAGCCCGCCAGCAGTTTTTGGTGAATGCCTCCAAACCCGCCGTTGCTCATACAGATAATGTGATCGCCCGGCCGCACGGCCGCCATCACCAGTCGCGTGAGTTCCTCTATGTTGTCGGCAACGCAAGCCTTGTCGCCGAGCGGCATCAATGCCTCGCGCGCGTTCCATCCCAGGCCACCAGCGTGGCAAAACGCCAAATCCGTTTGTTCCAGACTCCACGGCAACTGGGCTTTTACAGCCCCGAGTTTCATGGTGTTGGTGCGTGGCTCGAACAGCGCCAGGATGCGCGCTTCGGTGCCCAGCTTGCGTCTGAGACCGTCGACCGTGGTCCGGATGGCGGTAGGGTGGTGTGCAAAGTCGTCGTATACGGTGACATAACCGCTATTACCCGCCGTGCCGCGCAGCGCCACGCTGCCACTGACTTCCATGCGCCTGCGTACATTCTGAAACCGGCCCAACGCCCGCGCCGCTGCTGCGGGGCTGACACCTACATGGTCGGCGGCCGCGATTGCCGCCAGCGCATTCAACTGGTTGTGAACGCCACCCAGCGACCAGTTCACCTCGCCTACCGGCTCACCGCGATACAGCACCTGGAAACGATCTGGTTCGCCAAGGGCGTTGTAGTCGCTGACGGCCGAGCCGAAGCTGCACAACTCGCTCCAGCATCCGGCATGTATTACCCGGGCAAGGGTTTCCTCCAGACCATTGACCACAATCCGGCCCGAACCGTGGTTGCCCTTGCCCGGCACGGTGCGCAACAGATGGTGGAACTGCCGCTCGATCGCCGACAAATCGTCAAAGATATCGGCGTGATCGAACTCCAGATTGTTCAGCACCAGGGTGCGAGCCCGGTAGTGAATGAACTTGCTGCGTTTGTCAAAAAACGCCGTGTCGTATTCGTCCGCCTCGATCACAAAGCAGGCACCTGGCGCCGAAGAACCAAGACGCGCCGACAGATTGAAATTCATCGGCACGCCCCCAACCAGGAAGCCCGGTTGCAGGCCGGCCTCTTCCAAAATCCAGGCAAGCATGGCAGTAGTCGTGGTTTTGCCGTGTGTACCGGCCACCCCCAATACGTGGCGGCCTTGCAATATATGTTCGGCCAACCATTGGGGCCCACTGGTATAGGGCGCACCGGCATCCAGAATGGCTTCCATCAGGGGATATCGGGGCGAGCCATCGACCGTCCGGGCGCGGCTCACCACGTTGCCCACCACGAACATGTCGGGTTTGATCGACAACTGATCTGCCCCATAACCCTCGACCAGTTCGATACCCAGCGCTCGCAACTGGTCGCTCATGGGCGGGTAGACGCCCATATCGCAGCCCGTGACCTGGTGTCCCTTTTCGCGTGCGAGAGCGGCCAGGCCACCCATGAAGGTGCCGCAAATCCCCAGAATATGAATGTGCATGGCCGATTTTAGGCTTGGAGCTTTGCCATCCGACCTCACGTTCATGTCCATACGTCACGGAAATTCGCCGGTAAGGCTATCGATACAGTTGCAATGGATTTCGCCGGAAAGCGCAAAATCGCTGCAAAGTCAGGTCTCGGTACAAGCCGATGCCGAGCGATATGCCCTCACTAAAATCCAGCCATATGGAAACCGCCAGCCACCCCCTCAAGGCCGAAATTGCCGCCACGGCAGCGCGTATGGTGGTGGAAGAAGGGCTTGACTACGGGCCCGCCAAACGCCGCGCTATCCGGCACCTTGGTTTGCCCTCCAGGGCGGCCATGCCCGGTAACGCCGAAATAGAAGACGCAGTGCTGGAATACATTGGCATTTTTTGCGCCGAGACTCAACCGGTGGAGTTGGCCGCGTTGCGCCAGCTGGCGTTGCGCTGGATGGAACGCCTGGTGCAGTTCCGCCCGCACCTGTCAGCCGCGGTCTGGCGTGGAACCGCCACCCGACTCTCCGACATTCATATCGAGCTTTTTTGCGACGATTCCAAGTCGGCTGAAATTTACCTGATCGATCTGAAACTGGACTACGAGCCTCGCACGGTTACCGGTCTTCGCGGCGATGCAGTCGACACGCTGAGCGTGCACGACTTCTGCACTGGCCTTGACGAAATGGTAGGCGTGCATTTGTTGGTGTACGACCACGATGATTTACGCGGTGCCATACGGCCCGACGCCAAGGGCCGTCCGCAGCGTGGCGACCTGAAAGCGCTGCGCCGTCTTGTATTGGGTACCGTCGAATGACCACGTCAAACTCGGCCGAACCCGAGCTGCATTCGACCGATGCCGGCCCGCAACTGACGATGCGGCGGCGGCGCTGGCTCTATGCGGCGGTCGCGGGCACGGCAACCCTCGCCGGGCTAGGGTTGGCTTGGTGGGAAAGCAGGTCGGGGGTCGAAGAAACCGCCGGCCCCGCGTCATTATGGAACCTGAGCTTCGATGCGCCGGGCAAGCCGGCGATTCAAATGCAAGCGTTTTTAGGACGCCCCCTGCTGCTCAATTTCTGGGCTACCTGGTGCCCACCATGCGTGGAAGAATTTCCGTTATTAGACCGCTTTTATCAAGAAAATTCGCCTAAAGGGTGGCAAGTGCTTGGATTAGCAGCAGATAACCCATCGGCGGTTACGGCCTTCCTGGAGCGAGTTCCAGTTCATTTTCCGGTGGCATTAGCGGGTATGGAAGGTGTCGCCCTGAGCAAGGCGTTCGGCAATCTGAGCGGCGGATTGCCTTTCACGCTGGTGTATGGATCGGAGGGAAAAGTGCTACACCGTAAGATGGGCCGCGTAAGCCCTCAGGATCTGTTGGAATGGGCTGCTTTGACATAGTGGCAGCCCAATTTTTGCAGGATTGCAAAGCTTTTAACGGCACCTCTTGGACCTCGACTCCGCGACGCTCAAATATCCGGGGACTACATAAAGATAATTGAAGATGGATTCCATTAACGTGAATTTAGTGTAAATTCGCGCTTCATAACATCAAGTACTAGGAGACTTTCATGGACCTTAGAAAACTCAAGACCTTGATCGATCTTGTTTCCGACTCCAACGTATCGGAGCTGGAAATTACCGAAGCCGAAGGCAAAGTACGGATTGTGAAAGGCGGGTTTGCGACGCCCGCGCAACATTACGCCCCGCAACCAACAATGCTGGCTCCAGCGCCGCTTGCGGAGCCCGCAGCGCCTCCGGCACCGGCGGAGCACGTGGTGAAGTCGCCGATGGTAGGAACTTTTTACCGCTCTGCCTCGCCCGGCGCCAAAGCCTTCGTCGAGGTGGGCGATTCGATCAAGGCAGGCGAGACGATTTGTATCGTCGAGGCCATGAAAATCCTGAACGAGATCGAAGCCGACAAATCCGGAACCGTGATGAAAGTGCTGTGTGAAAACGGGCAGGCGGTGGAATATGGACAACCGCTGTTCGTTATCGAATAAGGCCGGACGTCAATAATCCATGTTCAAGAAAATATTGATTGCGAATCGCGGCGAAATCGCGTTGCGTATACAGCGCGCATGCCGCGAACTCGGAGTCAAGGCAGTGATGGTGTATTCGGAGGCCGACCGCGATGCCAAGTACATCAAGTTGGCGGACGAGGCCGTGTGTATCGGGCCGGCGCCCTCGGCGCTTAGCTACCTCAACATGCCCGCCATCATCTCGGCGGCGGAGGTCACGGACGCCGAGGCGATTCACCCCGGATACGGCTTCCTGAGCGAAAACGCCGGTTTTGCCGAGCGCGTGGAAAAAAGCGGTTTCCAGTTTATCGGGCCCACGCCCGAATCCATCCGGATCATGGGCGACAAGGTTTCGGCCAAACAAACCATGATCAAGGCTGCGGTGCCCTGCGTGCCGGGCTCCGAGGGAGAACTTCCAGATGACCCGGTCCAGATCCGGCGTATCGCCAAAGCGGTCGGTTATCCCGTGATCATCAAGGCTGCGGGCGGCGGCGGCGGCCGCGGCATGCGTGTGGTGCACACCGAGGCGGCACTCATCAATGCAGTCCAGCTAACCAAGGCGGAAGCCGGTGCCGCGTTTGGCAATCCCGCGGTCTATATGGAAAAGTTCCTACAGAACCCGCGCCATATCGAAATCCAGATCATGGCCGACAAGTTCAGGAACGCGGTTTACCTGGGTGAGCGCGATTGCTCGATGCAGCGGCGCCATCAGAAAATTATCGAGGAGGCTCCGGCACCCGGCATCGCTCGCAAGCTGATAGAGCGCATCGGCGAACGCTGTGTGGCTGCCTGCAAGAAAATTGGCTACCGGGGTGCGGGCACCTTTGAGTTTCTGTACGAAAACGGCGAGTTCTACTTTATCGAGATGAACACCCGGGTCCAGGTCGAACACCCGGTCACGGAGTTGATAACCGGCATCGATATTGTAAAAACCCAGATCATGGTGGCGGCCGGCGAGAAGCTACCGTTTACACAACGCCAGATCGAGATACGCGGGCACGCGATCGAGTGCCGCGTCAACGCCGAAGACCCGTACAACTTTACGCCGTCGCCGGGCCGCATAACCATGTGGCATCCACCTGGGGGCCCTGGCGTCAGGGTCGATTCCCACGCCTATACAAACTATGTGGTGCCGCCCAATTACGATTCGATGATCGGCAAGATAATTGTGCACGGGGACACCCGCGATCAGGCGCTGGCGCGTATGCGCACCGCGCTGGGAGAGACCGTGATAGAAGGTATCAACACCAACTTGGCGCTGCACCGCGAACTGATGGTGGACGCGAAGTTCATGGGTGGCGGCACCAACATTCACTACCTCGAAGAATGGCTGAGCCAGCACAAGCGCTAAGGCCGGCGCTCGATGTTTGAGTTGAGCCTGCTATGTCCGCAAGACCAGCTGGAAACCGTATCGGACGCGCTGCTTGCGCTGGAGGCCCAAAGTGTCAGTGTGGAAGACGCCGATGCACTGACGGCCGTTGAGGAGCCGCTGTTTGGCGAACCGGGCATGCTTCCCACACGCATCGGTTGGCGGCATTCGCGCATCCGTGCACTTTTCGCGGATAACGCGTTGGCCCTGGATGCAGCGCGGATTCTTGCAACGCAGGATTTTTTTGCCAACTGCCAGGTAGCGGGAATCGCGGAGGTGCCGGAGCAGGACTGGGTCCGGCTGACCCAAGCGCAATTTGCACCGGTGGCGATTACGCCGGATTTCTGGATCGTCCCGACCTGGCACGAACCGCCTGCCGACGTCCGCCACATCATCCGGCTGGACCCCGGGCTTGCATTTGGCACGGGCACCCATCCAACCACCGGCATGTGTCTGCGCTGGATCGCGGACCACACGCAGCCTCTGGGCCGCGTGCTGGACTACGGATGCGGCTCGGGCATCCTGGCCATCGCGGCGGCGCTGTATGGCGCGGCCGCGGTGGACGCGTTGGATATCGACCCAGCGGCGGTCGAGTCGGCGAGCTACAACGCGCAGGCCAATGGTGTCGCGATCCATTGCGGCACGCCCGGGATTGCATCGGGCCGGTACCAGACCGTGCTGGCCAATATTCTGGCGACACCGCTCAAGGTGTTGGCTCCGTTGTTATGTTCGCGCGTCGCGCCCAACGGTTACCTGGTGCTGGCCGGAATACTGGAACGACAGGCGGACGAACTGACCGAGGCCTACGCACCTTATCTGCGGCTCAAGGTTGCAGCGGTCCTGGATGGATGGGTACTGATGACTGCCCGCGGCTGATTGCCGCACTACGCGCAACTACAATCTGGCCGCAATGAGTCTGATCACCCGATGTCCGGCATGCGAGACGATGTTCAAGGTCGTGCCGGATCAGCTTCGGATTTCGGACGGCTGGGTGCGTTGCGGGCAGTGCGGAGAAATTTTTGACGCCTCGCGGCATCTGTTGGCTGACCCCAATAATGCCGTTCCAGCACCCACCGATATCGATCTCAACGCGACGCCGGATATTGCGGTTCCCGCTGCGCAGCCAGCGCCTGCGGTCTTGGCCCAAGCGGAGACGCCGGCTGCGCCGCGACTGCATGATTTGCCAACTGCGCCATCCATCGGGCAGCACTTTCCAGAGCCGGTGCGCGAGCCCGTCCCGGTAGTCCCCGCCAGCGAACCCCCGTGGGTTGAAACCGTTGTGCCCGAACAGGCGGTCGTCGACCCAGTTCCTGTTTTGCCTGTGGACGACAAGCCGTCCGCACCGAGTCCGTTTATTGCGCCCCGGCAGGTAGATGACGATCTACCAGATGTGTCGTTCATGCGCGATGGCAAAAAGAAAACCCTGTGGCACCGGCCGGCGGTTCGCATCGTCCTGCTAATGCTGGTCTTGCTGTTGTTCGCCGCTATTGCCGCGCAGGTGTTGATGCATGAACGCGATCGCATCGCGGCCGCCCAGCCAGCGGCCCGGCCCGGCCTGCTGGTGCTGTGCGCATTGAGCCGCTGCAGCCTGTCTCCATTGCGCCAGATCGAATCGATCGCGATCGAGAGCTCGTCGTTCACGCTGACGCGAGGAGACAACTACAAACTGGCTTTCTCGCTCAAGAACAACGCGCTGCTGGACCTGGCGATGCCAGCGATTGAATTGGCACTTACCGACGCCCAGGACCAGCCCCTGATTCGCCGCGTGATTCTGCCATCCGAGTTCGGCGCAGCGTCCAAACCGCTTGCCGCCGGTTCTGACTGGAACGGCTCCTTGTCTGTAAGCGTCAAATCGACCGCCAATATGGACCGGATTGCCGGCTACCGCATGCTCGCGTTTTACCCCTGACTACCAACGGACAGATCCATGGCTTCCATTATTTGCGGCTCACTGGCTTTCGACACCATCATGAATTTCGAGGGCCGTTTCGCTGAGCAAATCTTGCCCGATCAGCTGCATATCCTCAATGTGTCCTTCCTGGTGCCGTCGCTGCGGCGCGATTTTGGCGGTTGCGCGGGCAACATCGCCTTTGCGTTGAAACTGTTGGGCGGAACACCATTGCCGATGGCGACCATCGGCCGCGACGGCGACGTGTATATGGAGCGGTTCAGGGAGCTTGGCATCGACTCCGAATTCGTGCGCACTATAGCCGAGGCATACACGGCACAGGCGATGATCATTACCGACATCGACAACAACCAGATCAATGGCTTCCACCCCGGCGCGATGGAACAAGCCTGGCAAACACAGGTGGTCGCGCGCGGCGACATAAAACTGGGAATAGTCGCGCCCGATGGACGCGATGCGATGGTGCAACACGCGGAACAATTCGTGGCCGCGGGCATACCGTTCGTATTCGACCCGGGCCAGCAGCTGCCCAGGTTCGACGGAGCCGAATTGCGCAACTTCGTGCGACAGGCTGACTGGATCGCGGTAAACGACTACGAAGGCAAGATGCTGAGCGAGCGCACCGGCTGGGACACGGCCGAAATCTCCAGGCGCGTGCGCGGCCTGATTGTCACCATCGGCGCCGCTGGCAGCGAAGTCTGGATTGACGGCCAGAAGACGCATGTGCCCGCCGTCCTCGCAACCGCGGTGGTCGATCCCACGGGTTGTGGTGATGCCTACCGTGGCGCGTTGTTGTTCGGGCTTGAGAATGGATGGCCGCTGGAGCGATGCGCGGCGCTCGGCAATCGCCTGGGCGCGATAAAGATCGCGCAGCGCGGCCCGCAGAACTACGCCCTCGATTTGACGCAGCTCGGCATGTAGCTGGGCGCACATGAAAAAAAAGCCCGACACCTTTCGGTATCGGGCTTGGAACATACCGCTGCAGCCGTTTAAGGCTTGCTGGCCGTAGGAAAAGGCCAGGCAGCCTGCGGGTTCAGAGTAGTCTGAGCCGCAGGCACCGCGGGAGCAGGCGCTGCCTTGGCAGCGGGTGCTTTCGCGGCTTTCTTCGCGGCCGGCTTCTTGGCTGCTTTCTTGGCGGCTGGCTTTTTGGCAGCAGGTTTCTTGGCTGCGGCTTTCTTCGCCGGCGCCTTTTTGGCGGCCGCTTTCTTTGCCGGAGCCTTCTTCGCTGCTGCTTTTTTAGCCGCTACTTTTTTTGCCGGCGCTTTTTTCGCGGCGGCTTTTTTTGCCGGCGCTTTTTTCGCCGGCGCAGCTTTTTTAGCTGCTACTTTTTTTGCTGGCGCAGCTTTCTTCGCTGGCGCGGCTTTCTTCGCTGGTGCGGCCTTTTTTGCGGCCGGTTTTTTTGCAGTTGCCATAATTTTCTCCTTGATCAAGTAACAAAGAGCACTTCATGCGTGTTGGATTGCATGAAGCGATTCATGTTGTTGGGCACTATCCCAGCAACATGAACTCGGTAACACAAAACGCCGCCGCACTCTGCGTTGCGATCGGCGGTTCGTGAAATTGGTGAAGCCATGGCGGCTCTTGTGCCTAGTCCCATGAAAGCGCGCCGCCCGACTGGTATTCAATCACGCGGGTCTCGAAGAAATTGCGCTCTTTCTTGAGGTCTATCATTTCGCTCATCCATGGAAACGGGTTTTCTTCATTGGGGAACAGCGCTTCCAGGCCGATCTGCGTGGCACGCCGGTTGGCGATATACCGTAGGTAACCCTTGAACATGGACGCGTTCATTCCCAACACGCCACGCGGCATCGTGTCTTCGGCGTATTTGTATTCGAGTTCAACCGCTTCGGCGAACAATAGATTGATCTCGGCCTTGAACTGCGCCGTCCACAAATGCGGGTTTTCGAGTTTGATCTGATTGATCAGGTCGATGCCGAAATTGCAATGCATGGACTCATCGCGCAGGATGTACTGGTACTGCTCCGCCGCACCGGTCATCTTGTTCTGACGACCCAGCGCAAGAATCTGCGTGAAGCCGACATAGAAGAACAGACCTTCCATGAGACAGGCGAACACGATCAGCGACTTCAACAGCTTTTGGTCGTTCTCCGGCGTGCCGGTCTTGAAATGCGGGTTGGTCAGTGTCTCGATGAACGGGATCAGAAACTGATCCTTGTTGCGGATCGAATCGACTTCGTTGTAGGCGCTGAATATCTCGCCCTCGTCCAGCCCGAGCGACTCGACTATGTACTGGTAAGCGTGGGTATGAATGGCTTCCTCAAACGCCTGGCGCAACAGAAACTGCCGGCATTCGGGAGCCGTGATATGGCGATAACTGCCCAACACGATGTTGTTTGCCGCAAGCGAATCGGCCGTCACGAAAAAACCCAGGTTGCGCTTGACGATACGTCGCTCGTCGTCGGTCAACCCGTTGGGGTCTTTCCATAACGCGATGTCGCGCGTCATGTTCACTTCCTGCGGCATCCAGTGGTTGGCGCAACTCGCCAGATATTTTTCCCACGCCCATTTGTACTTGAACGGCACCAGTTGGTTGACGTCGGTCTGCCCGTTGATGATGCGTTTGTCGGCCGCCCGAACCCGGCGTGGTGGAGTCACTGTGGCGGCGACAGCCGACGTCACGGAAGGTGTTGTGGTGCGGGTTACGACCGGCGCAACGTCATGCAATATACGGGTTGCGGGGAAATGCGGAGGTGGCTCTATCGGACGGCTTCCCGATGAGCCGCGTTTGAAAAGCAATGGCGATGTGGGCTTGACTTCTTCGTCCCAGGTCAACATAGATAGTTCCAATCAGCGAATTATGAGAGTAGCGACTTGAAATGAAAAGTGTTGATTCACATCAAGCGCTTTTATGTTGTTCAATAACATCGTGCATCACTGGCAAGCTTCACACGTCGGGTCATCGACACCACAAAATTTAATGTCGGTCGCGGCCCCGGCGGACAACTGCATCCGCGCCGCGGCGGCCGCTTTGTCCAGCGCGCTCGAAGCCAATCCACCACCATGCGTTTCGCTGCCAGATGACACCGCATTCAACCGGCCCGCGGTGACAGTCGACTTCTCGGCATGGGTGGCGGACATCGTGCGCAGGTAATACGTGGTCTTGAGTCCACGCACCCACGCCAGCTTGTAGGTGTCGTCGAGCTTCTTGCCCGACGCGCCGGCCATATAGATGTTGAGCGACTGCGCCTGGTCGATCCATTTCTGGCGTCGTGCCGCGGCTTCGACCAGCCAATGGGTTTCTACTTCGAACGCGGTCGCGTAGAGCGATTTGATTTCCCGCGGAACACGATCTATCGGTTGCAACGAGCCATCGAAGTGTTTCAGGTCCATCACCATCACGTCATCCCAAAGACCCAGGCGTTTCAGGTCACGCACCAGCCCGCCGTTGATGATCGTGAACTCGCCCGACAAATTGGACTTGACGGACAGATTGCCGAAGCAGGGTTCGATCGACGCGTCCACGCCAATGATATTGGCGATGGTCGCGGTCGGGGCGATCGCCACGCAGTTGGAGTTGCGCATCCCGTCAGCGGCGATCTTGTTGCGCAATGCGTCCCAGTCCATGGTCGATGAGCGGTCTACCTCCACATAGCCACCACGCTCGCTGGCCAGCATGTCGAGGGTGTCCATTGGCAGAATGCCGCGGTCCCACAACGAACCCGGGTAACTGGAATACCGGCCGCGTTCACGCGCCAGCTCAGTCGAGGCCCAGTAGGCGTAATAAGAGATGGCCTCCATCGACCGGTCGGCAAACGCCACGGCGGCGTCACTGGCATAAGGAATACGCAGCTTGTACAGGCTGTCCTGGAAGCCCATCACGCCCAACCCGACCGGACGGTGGCGCAGGTTCGAATCGCGCGCTTTCTTGACCGCGTAATAGTTGACGTCGATCACGTTGTCGAGCATGCGCATCGCAATCGCAATCGTCTTTTGCAGCTTGACGTGGTCTACCGCACCGTCCTTCAAATGCTGCAGAAGGTTGATGGAACCCAGATTGCAAACCGCGGTTTCGGTGTCGCTGGTGTTCAGCGTGATTTCGGTGCACAGGTTGGACGAATGCACCACCCCCACATGCTGCTGCGGCGAACGGATATTGCAGGCGTCCTTGAACGTGATCCAGGGATGCCCGGTCTCGAACAGCATCGTGAGCATCTTGCGCCACAGGTCGGCGGCCGGCAGCGTACGCGAGGGTTTGATCTCCCCGCGTGCCGCCCTCTCTTCATACCCGACATACGCGCGCTCGAAATCGGCGCCGAAGCGGTCGTGCAGATCAGGCACATTGGAAGGCGAAAACAGTGTCCACGAGCCCTTTTCCATGACGCGGCGCATGAACAGATCAGGGATCCAGTTGGCCGTGTTCATGTCATGGGTGCGCCTGCGGTCATCGCCCGTGTTTTTGCGCAGTTCCAGAAACTCCTCGATGTCGAGATGCCAGGTTTCGAGATAGGTGCAAACCGCGCCTTTGCGTTTGCCGCCCTGGTTCACCGCAACTGCCGTGTCGTTGACTACCTTGAGGAAGGGCACCACGCCTTGGGACTCGCCGTTGGTGCCTTTGATGTGGCTGCCAAGCGCCCGCACGCGGGTCCAGTCGTTGCCCAGCCCACCGGCAAATTTCGACAGCAGGGCGTTTTCTTTGATCGATTCGTAGATGCCATCCAGGTCGTCCGGGACAGTCGTCAAATAACAGCTGGACAGTTGTGAGCGCAGGGTGCCGCTGTTGAACAGTGTCGGCGTGCTGGACATGAAGTCGAAACTGGAGAGCACTTCATAAAACTCGATGGCGCGCGCCTCGCGGTC
>JANYBQ010000363.1 GCA_025360705.1 Betaproteobacteria bacterium
CCATACACCACCCCGGCATGCGGACTTCGGTAATGTTGCCGGCGAAAGGCAAGGCTCCGAAGACGTGTCTCTTCAGAACCAGGTCGGCTATCGCGGGTGCGAGACCGATTTAACGTCGGCGGGGCGATGTATTCCAGCGGCTCGTCCCAATATGGATATTTTTACTGAAGGAGAAAGTAGCCATGAAGATGGAAAAAACTGCGGCCTTGCTGCTTGGCGCGTTATTGGCCGGACCGGTGCTGGCCGCGCAATGCGATGTGGAAATCGAGGGTAGTGACGCGATGCAATTCAACAAGAGCAGCGTCGCCGTGCCGCAAAGCTGCAAACAGTTCACTGTCAAGCTAAAGCACGCAGGCAAACTGCCCAAGGCGGCGATGGGCCACAACTGGGTGTTAAGCAAGACTTCCGACATGCCGGGTGTGGGCGCCGACGGCGTCACGGCGGGGTTGGACAAAAACTACGTGAAGCCCGGCGATAGCCGCGTGATTGCGCATACCAAAGTAGTTGGCGGCGGAGAAAGCGATTCGGTGACCTTCGATACCGCCAAGCTAAAAGCGGGCGAGGCCTACACCTTTTTCTGCTCCTTCCCGGGCCATTCGGCGCTCATGAAGGGTACTTTGACGCTGGCCAAGTAAGGGCTCTGCCGGGTCGCGCACGGGAAGTTCCAGTGGGCTTGTCCAAGCGCAGCCGTGGTCTGCCTACTTCGGCGGCCACGCCAGGAAACCAAGTGGGTCGTGGCGTCGGGCGATGGCATAGATGGCCGCGAAGCACAGCAGCGCCGCGCAGAAGGCCAGCGCCCGGTGCGGCCGGCTGCGCGCGCGTTTGAGCGCCAGTGAACCGAGCACGATGTAGGTGACCAGCAGCACCAGCTTGGCGGCCAGCCAGGGCGTGGTGAAGGGGTTGAGGTGCAGGATGGCAAGCAGCAGCACGGCGGCAGTCAGCAGTGCTGTGTCTATCGCATAACTCAGGCGGCGCGCCGGCGCACGCATCGCGGTAGCCGAACCCAGTAACACGCCCAGCCCGCGCAGCGCGAACAGACTTCCGCTGGCCAGCACCAGGCCGATGTGGGTCGCCTTGATCGCAAGGTAGAACTCGGTGATCGTCACAGGCGTGACCGGCGTGAAAGCGGAGCTGCGGTGCCAGCCTGCTCTAACAGAACCGGAGAAGGCACATCGTCCACCGGCATGCGGGTCATACGCCAGCCGGCGTGGGCAAACCAGACAGCGGCAATACACGCAGCTGCCCAGTTGAGGGACTGCCCCAGCCACTGCTGCTCGTCCAGGCGGTAGGCGTTGCACAGACGCACCGGGGCCGTCTCGTAGAGCCAGCCGGCGATGGCCATCATGGGCAGCGTGTTGCCGAGGAAGAAGCCCTGCACCACCATGCCCGCCGCCTTCCAGGACAGGCGCAGCGCGGCGCCACACAGCAGCAGCGCAACCCACTTGATGGTGCCGACACGCAAGTCGACCAGGGCCAGGTCGAGCAGGCGCGGGACCATCGCAAGTGCCAGCACCAGCGCAACAAAGACCAGCCCGGCAATGCCATGCGCGTTGCATGCCTGCAACCGCGCGCGCCACGCGGGCGAGACCGCGCCGGCGATCAGGCCACCCGCCAGTGCAATGGCTGGAAACTGCAGCAGCATGTGCATCGACATGCGGGCTTCGAGGGCGTGGCGCAATGGCGGCGCCATCAGCGTAGCCAACAGGGCGAGACCCAGAGTGGCCGGTTGGCGTGTCAGCCACCTGCCGGCCGCGTTCATCCGGCCGCCCCTTGCGCTGCGAGGTGCCGGGCAAACGCAAGCGCGGCATCCGTCTCGCCATAGTCGAATATGCGTACCAGCCGCCCCCGTTTGTCCAGCACCAGCAAGGCGGCGTTGTGTTCGTAGCCGCCCATGCCGTCATCGATCACTACGATCTCGAAGCGTTCCAGCAGCGTGTGCAGCGTCTCGGCGCTAGCAGGTGTCGCGAAGCGCCACAGACGCGGGTCGGCCTGTAGCCGCGCCGCATAGGCCGAGAGAATGGCCGGGCTGTCATGGGCCGGGTCGAGGCTGATCGACAACAACCGCACGCGGGGCGCTCCCACGGCGGCTTTGCGGGCTTCGCGATTAAGGGCCGACTGCATCTGCTGGAAGCTGCTGCCCAGCGTGAGGCATACCGTCTGGCAGCGGGTGTAGACGAAGTCCGCGATGGTTACGGCACCTTCGGTCGCCAGCATTGCCGGTAACGCGGTCGCGCCCATACCGGGCCCGTGCAGTGCAACGTCCGGCGCCGGCACGGGTGAACGGGCAACCGCGAGCCGGCGCGCGCCTTCAGCGGTCCAGACCTGGAAGTCCAGCGTGAGCCACGAACCCGCGGCGTAGGCCAGCAGCGCGACCAGCAGGCTGAGGCAAGCCGTGCGCCACATCACTTGGCGGCAGTCAGCGCCTTGAGTTCTTCGCCACCGGTAAACGGCGTCGTGCGCGTACTGGCCTTGCGCTCCTTCTCCATCAGCTCCGCCTTCAGTGGTGCCGATTTGTTGGACCATGCGCCGCGAAGGTGGCTCAGCACCGCGGCAAGCTCGGCGTCGCCCAGCTGTGGGAATGGCGGCATCGCGCCCTTGTAGTTCTGGCCCATGACGCTGATCTCGCCGGTGATGCCATGCAGCACGATGTTGGCCAGAACGCGTTCATCGCCATTGACCCATTCCGAGCCGTCGAGCGGCGGGAACACACCGGGCAGGCCTTTCCCGGTCGCTTGGTGGCAGGCCACGCAGTGGGTGTTGAAGATCTGCTGACCGTCCGCGCTCTGGCCGGCCTTGACGACGGAGCCGCGCAAGTCGGCCAGGGTGCGCCGGTCGCCGAGGTTGGCGGGTCCGAAAGACTCCGACAGCAGGATGTAGGCGACGCCGCACAGCACCACCGCGAGCGTGACCGCCGCGACGATCATCGGGATCGGCTGGCTGCGCTCGGATGGCTCCGCTTCTTCACGTTGCTGCGCGACGCCGCGCGGCTTGAGTTGATTCGGCATGGGTATCGGTCTTGCAAGTGGATCGGTGTCAGGATTTAGGCTCGGGCTTGGGCTCGGGTGGAAGCACCGGATAGGTGTGGTCCAGCCCCTGCAGGTACTTGACGAGGTCCAGCGCCTCGGGCGTGGGAACCACCACCTTGCCGATCATGGGGCTGTAGCGTGGCGGCAAAGTCAGGACCTGCTCGCCCTCTTCAGCCGCGTCCTTGATCGTAAACAGGTACGGGTAGGACGGCATGATTGAACCCGGCACATAGGCCCGCGGCTGGTACAGGTGACCCAGGTGCCAGTCCTTGCTGGGCTGGCGTGCGCCGATGTTGAACAAATCCGGTCCGGTGCGCATGCTGCCCAGCAGGTGCGGCCGGTCGTACACATAGTCGGCTGGCACCGATGCGCGCCCCCAGCCGCGTTCGAAGTCGGGCCCGAAGTTGCGGTCGCGCGGTTGCTGACTGTGGCAGTACAAGCAGCCGTTGGCGATGTAGACCGCACGCCCGCGCAGCTGCGCACTGGTGTAGGGTTTGAGACCGGGCAGCGGCTCGATGTCGCGCACCTGGATGTAGGGCATCACCACCAATGCCGCCGTGGCGACGCCCAGGGCCACCATGGCGCCGGCGGCGAGTTTGATTTCATTTTCCATGTACCGGCTCCTGTTGACCCTGTTGCCAGAACAGCGCCGCACCGGCGCGCGAGGGACCGAAGCGCAGCGCCATGGCCAGGAAGTGGCCGACGAAGATGACATGGCTGAGAAGCATCAATGAGCCTCCCACGGTGCGCGACACCAGGTACGGCGCCATCAGGTTGACCGAGTCCATGAACGGCCGCTTGGCATCCAGCATCGCCTCGCCCTGTAGCCAGCCGCCGATCGACAACCCGATGAAATAGATCGCGACGCCGACCGCTGCCAGCCAGAACTGTAGCGTGATCAGCTTCGGGTACGGCCATTCCCAGTTCAGCACGCGCGGCATCATGAAATAGATGGCGCCGAACAGCACCATCGTGACAAAGCCGTAAGCGCCGAGGTGCGCGTGCGCCACCGTGAAATGCGTGAAGTGCGTCACCTGGTTGACGCTGCGCAGCGCCTCGAGCGAACCCTGCAGCGACGAGGCCATGTACATCAGGCCGCCGAACATCATGAAGCGCAGCGTGGGCGAATACTTCGCCAGGTGCATGCGCCCCTTGAGCGTGGCGCCCATGTTGATGCTGAAGGCGATCACCGGGATCACCATCATGAGGCTTTGCACGATCGACAACGTGGTCAGCCATCCCGGCACCGGGCCGCCGATCAGATGGTGGCCGCCGACCTGGCCATAGAAGAACGCGAGGGTCCAGAAACCCAGGATCGACAGGTTGTACGAGCGCACCGGTCGCCCGATGATCTTGGGTAGGAAGTAATAGATAGCGCCCACGCTGACCGGCGTGAACCACAGCCCCAGCACGTTGTGCCCGTACCACCAGTTGGTGGTCGCCTGCTGCACGCCGGTGTGTACGCCCGGCAACTTGCCCACCAGGAACAGCAGCGCGATCCACAGCAGCGCCGCGACCATGTACCAGACACTCACGTACAGGTGCTCGACCTTGCGGTTGACCAGCGTAAACAGCACCGGCAGGATCACCAGCGCGAAACCAACGAACATGAAGATGGCGATCTGCCACGGAATCTCGAGGTATTCCATGCCGTCGGTCCAGCCCGCCGCGATGGCGCCGATGCCGCCCGCGATGCCGGTGTTGATCAGCGCACCGCCCAGCATGGCCCAGATGCCGCCCAGCAGCCGGGTGCGCAGCAGGCGCGGCAGCACCCACAGGATGGTGCCCAGCGCGGCATTGGTGATCCAGCCGTACAGCACCGCGTTCAGGTGCACGGTGCGCAGGCGCCCGAAGGTCATCCAGGCCTGGCTGACCAGCCAGTCGGGCTCGTGCAGCTTGATCGAAGACACCAGACCCGCGGCCGAGCCAACCAGCAACCACATGCAGGCAAACGCGATGAACATGAACACCGGGAAGGCGGTGGAGGTGTCGGCATCGACCCGGGCGCGCAGTTCGTTGGCATCGGTGGCGTCGGCAGCATGCATGGCCGCGCGCGGCCCGGCTGCCGCCTGCATCGAATCCTGCGCCGCATCGCCCAGTGCCGGGTCGTCCACCTTGCCGATCTCACCGCGCGCAAAGATGATCGACGCGGCCTTCGGGTTCTCGACCAGCAGGCCCTGGCGCATCGACCAGATAAAAACGAACAGTCCGATGATCGACAGCAGGAAGGCACCCAGCAGGCTCAGGATGGCGCTGTCCATCATGGCCTCCGGGTGGCCGCGGGGTAGGGAAACATGACTATTCCTTGTGCCATTGGAGTGTCTCGGTAGGTTCAGCGAAGCCCGGCTGCGCGTGTGGCCGTCAAGCCCAGTTTAGGTGGAACATACCCTTGGCCAGCAGCACGATGGCCACCATGTGGCAAAACACGCTCAAATGCAGCACGCGCGAGCGCCGGCCGCCCAACAGACCGCGTCGACGCCAGACCATGGCCGTGACGAAGTGGCCGAACACGCTGAGCGCCAGCAGGATCTTGAGCGACAACATCAGGCCGCAGCCGCTGGCCAGCGGCTGCGCCAGTGCCGCGCGGTACTGCCAGGCCATGCCGATGCCCGCGCCGTAGAGCACCAGCAGTACCCAGGGCATCAGAACCCGTGCCCGGTTGCCGATGGCGGCTTCGACCGCGCGCATCGTTTCACGCGGCAGGTGCTTGCGCACATTCTCCAGAATCAGCACCTCAAAGAACACCGTTCCGACGAAAACCAGGGCGGCGAACAAATGCAGTACCAGCAGCAGCGAATAACTCACGATGTTCCCCGGCTATGCGCAAAGACCTCGACCCCGGTGCCAGGTTCAGTTACCGCCAAGTCGTTCTCCAGATAAGATTTATATATAATATATCTTATAAGAAGGCGGGTCATCGCAATTTCATTTGGCGCCCACTGCGATGCCGTATCGCGGGTGACGGGTCCTGCGGACCCTGGAAACGTAACTACGGATGCTGGCGCAACCGCGACATTCGCGTCACGTGATCATGCGAAGCTGCGGCCATCCCACCGTTCATCCCGATGGCAGTGCCACAATTGCGCCATGGCCCAGCCGCGTGTGTCGATCCAGATCGCCGATTTCAACCTTGCCGACGAAGTGGGGTTGTTGCGAGCGCAGGACGCGCGTGTTGGCGCGGTCTGCTGTTTTGTCGGAACCGTGCGTGATCGCAACGAAGGCGCATCCGTCAGTACCCTGGAACTGGAGCATTACCCCGGCATGACCGAGAAGGCGATTGAAGCCATGATTGACGAGGCGCAGCGGCGCTTTGGCATTTATGCGGCTCATGTCATCCATCGGGTAGGCCGGTTGCGGCCTTTTGACCAGATCGTGCTGGTCGCGGTGACAGCAGCGCATCGCGGCGAGAGTTTCCAGGCCTGCGAATTTTTGATGGACTACCTGAAAACCCAGGCGCCGTTCTGGAAGAAGGAGCAGACGCCGGACGGCGCGCGCTGGGTCGATGCAAGGGTTGCGGACGACGCCGCGCTAAAGCGCTGGGGCATAGGCGCCACTAACCGCGGCTGATAAAAATTCTCCATGCAACCTGAGCGCGGTGCATGAAAACCTGACGGCGGTGCAGCGGCCGGGCCGCAACGGCGCCGGCAGCAGAAGCTGGGACCCGCAACACGTTTACGAAATGTTCCCGCGCCTG
>JANYBQ010000365.1 GCA_025360705.1 Betaproteobacteria bacterium
ACCAGAAAGACCTGGCATGGAGGCCAGCTCCTGGGCGATGAGGGCGCCCCGTTCGTTCTTGGCCTCGTCATCCCGCTCGATGATCTCGATCTTCAATTTACTCTTGCCAACCTGGACGCCCCCCGCGGCGTTGATCTCGGCGATGGCCAGTTTGGAGCCCGCCGCTCCGGCCTTGCCGATCAGCGAAGCCGGCCCGGACATGGGCTGTACTTCGCCGATCAGGATTTCGGTGGCGGTGACACCGACGTCCTGCGCCAGCGCGGCCACGGTGCAGCTGGCGGCGAGCGCGATAGCGGACCATTGGGCGAATCGCCGCACGGTCCTTCCATTTTGATTACGCATGTCTCTCTCCTTCTTGGAACGTCGGCGCCGGGGGATTCCGGAGCCATACGCATTTACCTGGCCACATTTATTGGGAAAGTGGCCAATGAACCCAGAATCGCCTGGTCTTGCGCCAGATTCCCGCCATGCCCTCGGGCTCCAACCGCAGGAACAGCAGAATCACGACGCCGTACATCATTCCCTTGACCTCGTAGATGCGGTCCGCCATCAGGGTCTTGAAGTTGTCGCCCACGGCCGAGAAGCCGAGGTTGAGAAGCTCGGGCAGCAGCAAGATCAGCACCGTGCCGAGGATGGCGCCGTGCACCTTGCCCATGCCGCCCACGATCACCATCGCCAGTGCCTCGATGCTGATCAGTATGCTGAAGGTGTCCACGTTGATGAATCGCGTCTGCAACGCCACCAGCGCGCCGGCCACGCCGGTGTAGAAGGCGCTGACCATGAAGGCCAGCAGCTTGTAGCGCATCAGGTTGATGCCCATGGCGCGCGCCGCGATGTCATGGTCGCGCAGCGCCAGCCATGCGCGGCCGATACGTGCGCGCATGAGATTAAGCGTGATGAGGATGAACAACACCAGCAGCGCCAGCGCGGCATAGTAGAAACGCAGGTCGCCCTTGAACGAAAACCCGAACACCGACAACGCATCGACCGGCATGCCTTCCGAGCCGCGTGTGATCTTCTCGGCGAACAACACAATGTGGCGCACGATAAAGGTGAATGCCAGCGTGGTGATGGCCAGGTACAGCCCCTTGAGCCGCAGCGACGGTATGCCCACCACCAGGCTGGCGACTGCTGCCACCAGGCCGGATACGAATATGGCCAACAATGTGGGCAACCTGTAGTCGGTGGTCAGGATGGCCTGGGCATAAGCGCCTATCAGCAGAAAGCCGGCGTGGCCCAGCGAGATCTGCCCCGCCACGCCCGACAGCAGGTTGAGGCCCAGCACGCCGATGGCAGTCACGAAGATGGTCGCAAGTATGCCCAGGCCATGCGAGCCGAACCACATGGGCAATAGCGCCAGCGCGATCAGGCCGGCGCCGGCCCACCACCAGCTGGCAGCCTCGTTCGACAGCGCGACGAGAGCGCCGTAAGAGGTTTGGGCGGTGCGGCTGCGCATCAATAAACCTTAAACACGCTCGATTTCACGTTGGCCGAACAGGCCGTAAGGCTTGACCATCAGCACCACGATGATCAGCACGAAGCCCGCGATTTCCTTCAGCCCACGGCCCAGATAACCGCCGGCCAGGTTCTCCGCCACGCCAATCACCAGGCCGCCGAATCCGCCGCCCACGACCGAATCCAGGCCGCCCAGGATGGTGGCCGGAAAACCGCGCATGCCCATTTGCGATATCTCCGGTTCCAGGCTGAACATGAGGCAAAACGACAGGCCTGCGAAGGCCGCGAAAACCGCCGACAGCGCCCAGGCAATCGCGCTGATGCGTTTGACGTCGATGCCCATCAGCAGCGCCGTGGTCTCGTTGTTGGAGGTGGCGCGCATCGCGATGCCCACGCGAGAGCGGCGAAAGAACAGCCACATTGCCAGGCACAGGATGGCCAGCGAGGCGAGTGCGAATATCTGCCCGGGGTAGAGCGCGAAGTCGCCGAAACGGATCACGCTATTGCCGAACGGGCGCGGGAAGATGGTGGGTGTTACGCCCCAGAAAAGGATCACGACCGAGCGGATAACCACCGCCAGGCCGATCGTCACCATGACGCGCGAGAACATCGGTTCGCCCAGCATGGGCCGGATAAACGCCCATTCGATCAACAAGCCCAGCAGGATGGATGCCGCCAGCACGCATACCAGCAAGGGCGCGAAGCCCATGCCTGGAATGGTGGCGAAGCTGTAGCTCATGTAGGCGATCAGCATCATGATTTCGCCCTGGGCGAAGTTGACCATGCCGGTGGCGCGGTAGACGATGGCGAAGCCCATGGCGACCAGGCCGTACAGCGAGCCGATAACAAGGCCCGACATCACGAGGTTGGTGAAGTAACTCATGCTGTCGCTTCCTCCGGGGCACCGTAGATTTCGGCGATCTCGGGCGCGAACTTCTTCTCTATGACGCCGCGGCGTACCTTCATGGTGGCGGTGAGTTCGCCGTCGTCGTGGTCGAGCTGTTTGCGCAGGATCACGAACTTGCGGATGTTCTCCACGCGCGAGAAACGCGCGTTGACGCGTTCGACGTCTTCGGCTATCAGTTCCTTGACCGGTGCCAGTTTTGCGAGCGTCTCGTAGGTGGTGTAGGCCAGGCCGCGCTCCTGCGCCCATTTGCCCACTGTGTCCAGATCGATCTGGATCAGCGCCGACACGAAATGGCGCCCGTCGCCCAGCAACACGGCTTCGCTGATGTACAGGCTTTCCTTGAGCGTGTTTTCTATCAGCGAGGGCGTGATGTTCTTGCCTCCGCTGGTGATCAGAATCGCCTTCTTGCGGTCTATCACCCGCACCTGGCCGGTGGTCGGGTCGAGTTCGACCACGTCGCCGGTGCGCAGCCAGCCGTCGGTGAACGCGGCCGCGGTTGCAGCGTCGTCGTACAGGTAACCGTTGAAGACGATGCGCCCGCGTAGCTGCAGTTCACCGTCCTCGGCCACGCGTTGTTCCACTACACCCGGTAATGGCGGCCCGCACCAGCCCAGGCGCGACAGGCGCTTCGATTGCGCGTGGCTCGCGCCGCTGCTTTCGGTCATGCCGTAGATCTGGTAGATCGGAACACCGAGCGCGCGAAAGAACAGGATCACCGATGGCGAAATCGATGCGCCGCCCGTCATGGCGATCCAGGTGTGGTCCAGCCCTATGCTCGCCAGCAGGTTGTTGAACACCGTCAGCCGCAGCAGCCAAGCTATGAAGCCGTCGCGCGTACTGGCCGGCGTGCCGCCGTTGTCGATGCTGCGCTCCGCTATCGGCGTGGCGATGGCCAGCGCCCGGTTGAAGGCCCAGCGTGCCAGCGGCCGGGCGTCGCGCGACTGGATCAGTATCTGGTATTGCAGCTTTTCCCAGATGCGCGGCACGCCAAAGA
>JANYBQ010000532.1 GCA_025360705.1 Betaproteobacteria bacterium
TCAAGGGCTTATCAGACCACCCCTACGCCAGTGCTCGATCTCCTACCGTCACTTTTGACAACAAAAACAAATCGACCCCTAGAACAGAACCTGCGCGTCCCGCTCAAGATAGCGCATCGCCAGTACATCATCGACAACGGAGCGATCGTCTGGCAGGGCAGCACGGCCGAGCTGTTGGCCAACCGACCGCTGGTTGAAAGTTATCTGGGGATTTAGAGCAACCCAACGCGTTTCTTCAAGGCGTCGAAGGTCGCGCCAACCGCTTTCAGCGCATCCGGAAAAACCAGCGCCCCACGCATATTGGCGATTTTTTTCCAGCGCCTGCGTATGGCCTCGGTCGTGATGTCGTCCGGATTTTCTATGTCGATGCCCCTGCTTTCCTGGGTGACTGCACGCGCGAAATGGCCGCCACCGGCAATAAAAATCTCCCCATTGAGGTTGCAAGCTTCGCTGCACAGCCAGGCCACTGCCGCCGCTACCTGTTGCGGATCGATCAGCGGCGCGATCTCTTTCGGAAAGATATCGCCCATGCGGGTCAATGCGAATGGGGAAATGCAATTGACCAGAATGCCGTGGCGCGCGGCGTCGAGCTTGATGCCGTGCATCAGTCCGATCAAGGCGTTCTTGGCCGCGCCATAGGCAACGCTGTCCACCTTGCCGTAGAAACCGACCTGGCTGGTGGTCAACACGATGCGGCCGTATTGCCGGGCCACCATGTGCGGATATGCCGCCTGCGTGAGCGAAAAAGCGCCCAGCAAATGCACATCGAGTACCGCGCGGAAATCTTCCAACGTCATGTCCGGGAAGGTCGCACGGCGGTTATTGCCCGCGTTGTTGACAACGATGTCCACGCTTTTGAACGTGGAAACGGCCAGGTCGACCAGCGCCTTGGCCTGGTCCGGTTGGGCGATGTCGTGGTAGCTGGCCACTGCCTTGCCGCCAGCCTCGATTATTTCGCGCACCACGGCGTCGGCGGGCTCGTGTTCGCCCGCGTCGTCGCCGCGCAGGTTGAAGCCGGCATCATTGACGACCACGCCGGCGCCGCGCCGTGCCAGTTCGAGCGCGTATGCGCGACCCAGTCCGCGACCGGCGCCGGTAACGACGGCAACGCGTTTTTTCATTTTGAGACGAAGTACTTCAGACATGCTTTTATCCGTTCTATGCGCATGGGCGCACTACAATAAAAACACAGATAAGCCAAAGAAGGAGACCGCTATGGATGCATCTGTGATGTACGTTGTTCGCTTCTGGGTCGATCCCACGGGTCACGAGCAGGTTTTCAGCTGGCTCGATGGCGGGCACTGCTCCGAAGTTATTGCGCAGCCCGGCTTTCGTTTTGTCAAACGCGTCAAGCTGGACCAGAAAAGCGAAGATGGGTGGGACAGTTATTTCATGCTGTATGGCCTGGAATCGCACCAAGCGCTGGAAGATTATTTTGGCAACAAGGAATTGGCCGAAAAGTTCAATTTGGAGCGTGCGCCGTTTGTCCAATATCTGCGTATGGAGCGCTCCTGGGGCAGCGTTGAAAGCACCCTGACGCATTGAAGGCGCCGCCGCGGGCGCGGCTGGTTCGCTGCCATGGTCGGGCCGAATCAATGCGCCGTCGCGCCGCCGTCCACCAGCATGGTCAAGCCGGTCACGAAGGACGATTCGTCACAGGCCAGATACAGTGCCGCATAGGCGATGTCTTCGGGACGGCCAAGGTCGCTCAGCAGTAAGCGGTTCAGCTGGCGTTCCAGCCACTGCGGGTCCTTCCGGAGTTCGGCGATGGCTGGAGTCGCGATAGGTCCGGGTGCGATGCAGTTGACCCGGATTCCCTGCTTGCCGAAGTCGGTGGCCATCGATTTGGTAAGCGCGACTACTCCGCCCTTGGCTGCTGCGTAGGCACTGAAGTTGCGGCTGCCCACCACGCCCGCGACCGACGCCATATTGACGATCGAACCACTGCCGGCCTTTAGCATTTCGGGAATGGCCGCGCGCGCCATCAGATACATGCTTTTGAGCGTTACGGCTTGCGTGCGGTCCCACTGTTCTTCGGTCGTGTTCAGCACGTTCAGACCGGTCGGCGCCCAGTAGGCATTGTTGTGCAGCACGTGCAGTGCGCCCCAGCGCGCGACGGCCGCTTTCACCAGGGCGTCCGCGTCCGAGGCGCGGGACACGTCGGTGCGCTGGAAAAACACATCACCGCCAGCCGCGCGCGCCAGCCGCGCGGTTTCTTCACCGCCTGCCGCGTCCACATCACCTATGGCCACCCTTGCGCCTTCCATCGCAAACAGCTGGACTGTGGCCCGCCCAATGCCGGATGAGCCTCCGGTCACGATCGCCACCTTGTTCTTCAAGCGATCCATGGCGTGTTTCCTTGAGTCATCAAAACAGCGTCGCGCGCAGCTTCACACCGCTGCGGTCTGATTGCGTTCTCTGGCCCATTCGCTGACTGCCTTGGCGGCCTTGGCCTCATCGTCGTCGGTCAGTTCGCGCGACTGATAAGTCAACTCCAGCCGGATGCCGTTCGGATCGAAAAAGTAGATCGACTTCCAGGTGCCTTCATGGTCGAGCGGGCCGACATACTCCACACCGTGCTCGCGCAAGCGCTGTTCCCATTGATCCAGCGTTTTTTGCGATTCGACGTTGAGCGCGATGTGACGCGCCCATTGCGGTACCGGCGTTTGATGGCTCTCGCGGCCCACGCCGTCGATCTCGAAAAACGCGATGTGCGAGCCATCTTCCATTTCCAGAAAGGTGTGCAGGAAGCGGCTGGTCTCTCCCGTACTTACCTTGGTGCCGCTGGCGTGGCCGCGCAATTTCATTCCAAGTACCTGGGTGTAGAAACGCACCGTTTCGGCGGTATTCCAGGTGACGTAGGCAACGTGGTTCAGGCTTAAGGGACGCATGTTCTTTCTCCTTGGGTTTGGGTTTACCGCTGCGCCGCGGTGTTCGCGGGCGCATCGCACGCAACGGTGTCGTAGTCGGCCGGAATATTGAGTTCCAGCACCGTGAAGTCTTCCGAGAAACCGGTCACATCGTGTTTCAGGCCGCGCGGAATCGTCATGGAGTCGCCGGCGCGTACGGTGAATTCACCTCTGCCTTCGACCTCTACCCGCGACCAGCCCTTGAGCACGAAGATGAACTGGCACGCGAGCGAGTGGTAGTGCCAGCCGGTCGAGTTGTCGCCGGCCTTGCTGTTGCGCACCACGTTGATGTTGACGCGCCGGCCGGTTGCATTGGTCGCAGCTGCATCGCGGTAAGCCAGAAAACGGCGTGGGCCGTCGCCCACCTTGTAGGCGTCCGGACCGTC
>JANYBQ010000370.1 GCA_025360705.1 Betaproteobacteria bacterium
CGGGCGCAGTTCAGTGGTCGATTCCGCGCGGCATTCGAGGACCCGGCGTTTCGCGTTGAAGACGCGGCCATCGCCCGGCTGGAAGAAGTCGCCTGGGAGGCATATTCCGAAGGCCGCAAGTCGCCGGTGACGCAGAAGGCCGGTCCCGGGTATGCCGACCCCGACTACGACCTGTCCGTCGATTGGGTGGCTGCCAAGGCAAGGATCGACGCAGCGCAGCAGCAATGGGCCGACCCGGGCAGCCGGTCGCGTGTATTGTTGATCTGCGGCTCGGCGCGTAACGACGGAACCTGTCCCGGTGAAATGTCCAAGAGTTTCCGCTTGGCCGGCCTGGCGCGCGAAATCCTGCAGCAGGCGGACATTCAGCCCGACCTGCTGGACCTCAGTCTGCTCGCCTCCGAATACGGCCGCAACATTCACCCGTGCAAAGGATGCGCGTCGACTGCGATGCCGCTGTGCCACTGGCCGTGCAGCTGTTACCCCAACCACTCGCTGAACCAGACCAACGACTGGATGAACGAGATCTACGAACGCTGGGTCGCCGCGCACTCCGTCATCATCGTCTCGCCGGTGTACTGGTACCAGAGCCCGAGCCCGCTGAAACTCATGATCGACCGCCTGGTATGCGCCGACGGCGGCAACCCCGACCCCACCTCGACGTCGGGCAAGAAACCGGCCAAGGCCAAGGACCTGGAAATGGCCGGCTGGGACTACCCGCAGCACCTGGCCGGGCGCGCCTATGGGCTGATCGTGCATGGCGACGTGGCCGGCATCGAAGGTTCGCGGCGCGCTCTGTCGGACTGGCTCGACTGGATGGGCTTTATCGACGCCGGCGCACAGGCGCGGCTGGACCGCTACATCGGTTACTTCGAGCCGTATGCGACCAGCCATGAAACGCTTGACCGCGACACCGCCGTACAGGAGGAAGCGCGCAATGTAGCCCGCGCCGTGGCCAAGGCTGTTGTTGAACTACGCGCCGGCCGACTACAGGCGGTACAGGCGAAACTCAAAAGGCCACGACCGAAGTGAGCGATCGATCTTTCGACTAATAGGCAAAAACCGAAGCTCGTCGAACGCGGCGAGAGCGCACCTCGTTGGCGCCCAGGTAAGAGAAGACATCCGCATTTCGCCAACGCCTCAAGTGATCGGGTCGGTGGGGCACTCGTCTCCGCGGCTGTCCCCCGGCCTTTGGCCTCCTCCTTGATGCCGCTGCGCCGAGCACCCCACCGACCCGATCCTGCGAGCGTTGTGGGCATTCGGCCGCGCGCCCACATGCTGGCAGCCGTGGATGCTGGGGTGGGTGGCGCAGCGGCAGCAGGCGCGCGGTTAGCTGGTCGGGCGCCACGCCACGTAGCGGCAGCAGCTTGTCTTCCACCCACGGCGCAAGGCCTTCGCTGGACGCGTGTTCGGACTCGGGCAACAGCAAGGCAATGGTTTCGGCCAGGTCGCCCACGGCCTGGTAACTTTCTTCGAAAAGCCACTCCGGCACGCCGCCCGCCTGTATCGCCAGTTCACGCAGCAGCCTGGTCGGAACCAACTGGCGCGGTCGCCCTCCTCGCCCTCCTGCCAGGAAAAATGCCGCCCACGCCGCATCGGCCTGGGGGGCCGCGTGAAAGTAGTCCTGCAAAGCCGCAAGTTTGGCGTTGCTGCTGGTGGTGGCATCGAGCCGGGTATACAGATCGGCGAAGGCCTTCATGCGGACTCCACCGCGCTGGAGGGCGACTTGCCCAGCCCCGCGTTCGTATTCTCCGGCGATGCGTCAAGTGATGCATCCAGCGCCGCATCCCGGGCTTCTTCCTCGCCATATTCGGTGCTGAACACCTGCGCATCCAGGCCCTTTTAGCGCAACCAGCGCACCATCGGGTGGACCTGCCCATGCGTGACGAACACGCGCTGTGCGCCAGTGGCCGCCACAGCCGTCTGCAGTCCTGGCCAGTCGGCATGGTCGGATGCTGCCCACGTACTGGGTTGGTGGAAGGTACACGCCGGCTTCGCGGTAGATCGGCAGGCCAAAGATGGACTCGGCAATAAACGCGTGGCAACGAACATGCTCGAACGCTGCGCAAGTGCCGTCGTGCTCGAGCTTGTAATCGCCCGATATCACCCACACTTCGCCCCTGGATTCGAGCCGCACCTGTGCCGACCCCAGCACATGACCGGCCGGATGCAGGCTCAGTTTTACGCCGTGATGGTGGATCGTCGCGCCGTACTCCAGCGTGTCGAGCCGGATATCGGCTCCGAGCCGGTGGCGCACTATGCGGACGCCCGGTGCAGCGGCCAGGTAATGGCTGCTGCCGTAATGCGCGTGGTCGCTGTGACCATGCGTGATGACCGCACGATCGACCGACCGCCACGGGTCGATATAGAAATCGCCGACCGGGCAGTACAGCCCTTCGGGACGCGCCACAACCAAATCCATCGTTTGCCAGATCGATACTTGCTTATCCGCCACAACCGGCTCGCGGGGAGGCCTACATCAAATCGCGAATCAACCGAAATGGTCCAGCGCCAGTTTTCCTGCGGCGGACGACACACCACTGACCAATGCGCCCCATGCCATGTCCATCAGGGACAGGCCAACCGGCCACTCCTTGAGCGTAGCCAAATTGGTGAGGTCGTAAGTGGCATAGGCAAAAAAGCCGAATAAGGCACCGACCATAAGTGCCCGGCTCCAGCCCTGGGCGGATTGCCCGGGCGTAACCGCGAAAACCATCAGGCCGGCCGCGTACAGCGCGTAAAAAATAAGCGCGATCGGAATATTCGGTTTATCCGCCATCAGATGACCGATGCCTTGCTGGTAAAGCGGTTTGGCGATCAGCCCCAGCCAGACCAGGTCGACCGCGATCATGACCGCGGCCGTGGCGATATACGCAGCTAAATATTTGGACACTGGCAAATGCCTCAAGTCGTTTGCGCCATGCCCGTTGGTTCAGGCAATGGCAACATACATGCGAGAACCCACGCTGACCCGGGGTTAGATCAAAGTCGCCCGGTCAGCAGCAAAACAATGATGATGATCAATACCAGGCCGATACCGCCCACCGGCCCGTAGCCCCAGTTGCGGCTATGCGGCCAGCTTGGAAGTACTCCGATCAACAGCAGAATTATGACGATCAACAGTATGGTACCCAAGCTCATGGAAGTCCCCTTGATTGAATTTGATAGTCGATTGAAATCAGTTCGATGCCGCGGGAGCTGGCGGTACGATCACCGTCGTGCTGCCGCTACCGGTTGCTCCGGTGGAGCCAATCGCTCCAGTGGAACCAGTCGCCCCGGTGGAACCAGTCGCTCCGGCGGGGCCAGGCACCGGCACCGTTGTCGCGGGTACGTTGACAACGGTGGGTGAACTGGGAGTCCGGTCACAGGCAGCCAAGCCCAGAGTGACAAGCGCGAGGGCGGCGAAAAGAGTGCGGTTCATATGCAAAGTCCTTATGAATATAATAGATAAACAACCGGAAAAAACGAATTGGCAGCAGCAACAGAATCACGATTGGCGAGGTGGCGAATGCCGTAACGCGGGATCTTCGCCCTTCGAATGCGACTCGCCTTCCTTTTCGGCGCGTTGCATGTCTTTTGCGTCGTCAGGCGATACAGGCTTGGCATTGCGCGCTGCCTGCTCGACTTTGCCGGACTTCGCGAAAGATTTCGCGGATTCGGTATAACGACGGTCGGATGCGTAGTCTCCCTCGCCCTGCACTGGCTTGGAATCGGTAGTCGCACTGGGTTTCATGGAATCTCCAATAGGTAATGTAACGAAGCAATGGTATTTAGACTGGTGCCAGGTCCTATCGGCGATTGACGAAACCTTATGTCGGACGACAGAGTGTGAGTTGTAAGACGCCACCGACCCTGCTAGTCCGGCAGGTGCCAGGACGCGTTTCGCGGCGTGGTCGCCGACACCATATTGGTATTGGCATTGATAACAAGACGTCTGGACAAGGCCGGCAGGGTATCGTGTTCTCCCAGTGCTATGGGTTTGCCCGCTATGACCGATGCGGCCAATGCAACCATACGAATCATCTTGCTGTGCGGTGCGTCCCAGTACTCGGCGGCGTCGGGTACAAACTTCAGCAGCGCCAGGTGCTCGGACTCCACGCCGTCGGGAAACCAGGGTCGTACCAACGGTGTCCACAACTGCGCAATGCGTGTACGGTCCATGTGAATCTGGCCCCGGCCCGACATCGACACAAAGGTCGCGCGGTCGGCGTCGGCAAAGCTCAGGTTGGCAGCCCCCATGTGTTCCACCTTGGCATGGCGAAGGTCGATAAAAAACCATAAGGCCCCATTGCGGTCCATTTCCATCGGCGTCATGGGCCGGGCGGCCAAGTTGCCGTCAATGTCGATGTTGGTCAACATCGCCACCGCAATGTGTTCTATCAGCCCGCACAGACCCGCGAAAGCGGAGTTGGTTTGCGTCTCGATTCTCATTCGGGGCGGCGGTAAATTGACATGCAGTTGGTCGTGTCCGTCAGTGCACGAACAGGGCGATCAAGATAATGATGGGGATAGGGATGCCAAGGAAAAACAGGAGCAATGACCGCATGATGATCTCCGGATGCCGGGGTTGAATTCGACCGTCAGGGAAGCTGCGGGCCGCAACCGAATGCAATTGCGGAAATCATCGCTTGCGGCGCTTGAACAGTCAGTCGGACAGTGGTGGCGCCGACTGTAGGAAAGCAGCCTGCCTGCACGCGCACGGCGTCCTCCTACAAAGCTGCGTATACAGCGCTGACTTGCGGCGTCGAGTCGGCCAACGAAGATGCCACATACCAGCCTGCCTCACAGCCCTTGCAGATACTTGATACCAAGTTGACAGGCGCTGGCTGGATCGATTTCCCACTATTTTCAAGGAGCAGCATATGGCCGCGGATGACAGATTCAACAGCCGTGACAACCTGGTGACGCGGGACAATCCCGATCCGGTTACCGACGAAACCAGCGCTCACCCCATGGGCACGGATATAGGCGCCACGGGCGGTGCCATTGGGGGCGCGGCAGCGGGCACGCTGGGAGGCCCTATCGGTATGGCCGTAGGCGGCGTTGCGGGAGCGGTGATGGGCGGGATGGCCGGAAAAGCGGCCGCCGAATCGGTCAACCCGACCGAGCAAGAGGCCCATTGGCGCAACAATTACACGCGTGAGCCTTATTACCAGGCCGGCCGCACCTATAACGACTACGGCCCGGCTTATGAATTGGGATGGAACTACCGAGCGCGTTACGGCAACGATTTCGACAATCACGAATCCAGTCTTGCGGCGGATTGGGAAAACCAGCGCAGTGTCTCCAAGTTGTCGTGGCCGCAGGCGCGGGACGCGTCGCGCGCCGCATGGAAACGCGTCGACAGCAACTTCAGCAATGGCGTTGGCGATATCCGAAACGACGAAGATACCGACAACGACGAGGTCGTCGACACACTTAACGCACTGATCGAAACTTCTGGTGATGGCGAGTACGGTTTCAATGCCTGTGTCGCACACACCGGCTCGGCGAATTTGAAAATGCTGTTTCGCCAGCATGCCGCGCGCTGCAGCGATGCCGCCACCGAACTGCGTGGCCACGTTTCGCGCCTGGGCGGTGAACCCGAAGAGGGTGGCACGGCCATGGGCGCCATGCATCGTGGCTGGGTGGCGGTCCGCGGCACGCTGAGCGGTTACAGCGACCAGGCCATGCTGGATGAATGCGAGCGCGGCGAAGACGCGGCACTGGAGCGTTATCGCAAGGCGCTGAAAGAAACCTTGCCGCCCGACATCCACGCCGTGGTGCAACGCCAGATGGATGGCGTGCAAAAAGGACACGATGAAATCAAGGCCCTGCGCGACCGGAACCGCAGCCGCGCCTGACATCTTGCGACACCCGTATGGCAACGAAATACGGTCCCACGGCGTCTGAAAAAATAGCCACCTTCAGCGTTGCTATCAACCGCGGATGTCGCCCTCAGCCTTCATCCATCGCACCGAGATGCGGAACGCATCGAGTGTCCGCTCAATTTCCTTTACGCCGTGGACAGCCGAGACCATGCCTCCGGGCGCACTCATCAAGTCGACCCCGTTGGCAAGCATTGCCACGCGCAACTGGATCGTGAGATTGGGATCGCGCGTACCGAAGAGACCCTTGAAGCCCATCGATCGACGAAGGCGATCGGCCGCATATGCAGCAGCGCCTGCGCGACGCGGGCGCGCACCGGGGCGGAGCCATAACACTCTGGAATATCGGGTCAAACGGTCCGATGGAACCCAGTTGCTGTTTGTCAAACAACGTTGTGGGCGTTATGACGGCGAAGGCCAACCGGAACGCATGCAGGGCTTGACGATCGACAGAACGCAACGGAAAGAAGCAGCGGTCTGGTATGGCGCAAAAGTCGAATCGCTCGCCAGAAAGGGCTAAGAGTTGCGAAATGCACTGGGCGCCATCGCCACTGCGGCGGAAGTGGTCAATTTTGAATCGACAGAGGAACAATATTTAATCGTCGCCGACACATATCAACGTGCAACGGCTCGCGCGGTGAAGCGCTGCACGTAGAACGCCTTCCACTCCCTCAAATGTTCCTCCATCGCCAGGGCGGCTTTTTTGCCGTCGCGGGACTCGAGCGCGCTAAGAATTGCCATATGTTCCCCCAGCGCCTGCGGGATCAAGTCTTCGGTCATGCGTAGTCGATTGAGTGCGTGGTGGAGCATTCGGTAGCGCCGGATGTCCGCAGCCAGGCGGCTACTGCCGCACGTCGAGGCGATGGCGTCGTGGAAGATGTCGTCGAAATCCGCCCACCGCGCGAGCGCTCCGGTCCGCTTCGAGGGTTTCAGCACCTCCTCTGACGCCTCGCGCAGCCGCGCCAAGGTGGACCGGTCGATGCGTGATGCGGCACGCGAGGCCGCCTCGCACTCAAGCAGCCGCCGCATGTCGAAAATCTCTTCGACGTCGGCCTGCGTCACGCGCGCGATCACCGGACGGCGGTTCGCCTCCTGAGTGATCAGGCCGTCCTTGACCAGCTGCAGCACGGCGTTGTGCACGGGCGTACGCGATACGCCCATCCGTGCTGCGAGCTGCTTTTCGCTCACGATAGTGCCGGGGAGAAACTCGCCCGTCAGTATCCGGCTGAAAAGGTCGCGGTAGGTGCTTTGGGAAACGGACGCGTCCCGTGCAGGTACGCTGGGTAAACCGACGTTTCTTTTTTTTGCGCTCATGCTGCTTCTCAGTTTAAGCCGTCCGCGCCGGGGGATGCAGACCGGGATTTATTGCATGCTATAGTTCAATAACTGCATGCACTTTATGATTCTTTCACCGCTACCCTCCTTTTGCATCCTTGCCGACGATCTGTCGGGGGCGGCGGATTGTGCCGCAGCATTCGCCCCCGTGGTCGGGCCCGTGCCTTTGTACATCGACGCTACGCTTCCAGAGCTGGGTGGTTTCGCAGTCGATACGGCCGGTCGAGCGATGGATTCCGAAACCGCCGCCGCCGCCGTGGCGCGCCTCGTGGCCCGATTGGAAGTCGGCGACGTGCGGCTCGTGTTCAAGAAGATCGATTCGACGCTTCGCGGACATATCGCAGCCGAGCTGAGCGCGGCGCTCGAGGCCGCACCGTCATTCGCTGGCGCGGTCGTGTGCCCGTCGTTCGCCGAACAAGGCCGTGCGCTGAGGAACGGCCAGCTTTTCGTGCACGGTGTGCTCCACCGCGACGAAGGCGGTCGTGTGCTCGATTTGGGCTCCATGCTGGAGACATCCGGCCTGAGCTGCAGCGTCATCAGTCAAGACTCCAGCCTCCATCCTCAGGAGCTCGCCGAACGCATCGCGCGAGCGTTCCGCGCGGGCGTGCGCGCCGTAATTGTGGATGCGGCCGAGAGCTCCGACCTTGAGCGGCTCGCACACGCGGTCGAGCTTCTGGACTTGCGTGTACTTCTGGCAGGCTCAGCGGGCCTAGCAAGGGCAGTCGCGCGGCGAATGTCGGAAAAGGCGCCGCGGCGGGCGTACAGCGTTCCCGGTTCGGCGCTGCATGGTGGCTGCGCCATCGGCTTGGTGGGGAGCCTTTCCCAGGTTTCCGAGGCTCAAGTGCAAAACGTCGCGCGCCACGGCGGCGCTGAGATCGTGCGTTGTGACGCCGCGGACTGGCTCCGGGGTACAGGTTGCCGCCAGGTCGATCGTGCGCTCGCGGTTGCGCGAGCGTGCACCGCTCGCGGACACAACGTTCTGTTTGCGATCGACGGCAGCGGCGTGCACGGGAGTTCCCAGATCCTGGTCGAGTCGATGGCGCGCGCGGTGGCACCGTTGCTGGAAGACGCCGGCGCGCTCTTGTTGACCGGCGGAGACACCGCCCGGGCGGTGATAGATGCGCTGGTGATCGAGCACCTCGAGGTGCTCGGGGAATTCGAGCCGGGCATATCGATCAGCCGACCGGCAGGGCGCCGGGGCCCCGACATCTATGTCAAGGCCGGCGCATTCGGTGACGAAATGGCGCTGCACCGTGTCTTTGAGCACTTCCAGCGAAGCTTGCAGCCGCACCTAGGCCGGGCGGGTGTGCACGGCGGACTGAGCCCGCAATGACCCGACCCCTAGTCGCGATCACGATGGGCGACCCGGCCGGAGTGGGGGCCGAGATCATCGCGAAGAGCCTGGTGCACGAGCACCTGCAACGCAGCCTCCGGCCTCTGGTAGTGGGCGACGCGTTGCGGTTGGAGCAGGCAGTCAGGCTTACAAAATCAAGGATCGCAGTGCGCCGCGTTACCTGCGCCGAGGAGGCGAAGTTCGAGTCCCGGATCATCGACTGCATTCACCTCGGCATCGTGCCCGAGAACCTTCCGTTCGGCCAGCTTTCCAGCATCGCCGGCGAGGCGGCGTACCAATTCATAGCGAAAGCAGTCGAATTGACGAGTGCCGAAGGAGTGCAGGCGATCTGCACTGCGCCGATCAACAAGGAGGCGTTGCATGCCGCTGGCCATCGCTTTCCCGGGCACACCGAACTGTTGGCGCATCTGACCGGCACGCCGGAAGTATCGATGATGCTCGTGGCGCCTGGGCTGCGCGTCATCCACGTCACCACCCATGTCGGCCTGCTAGAGGCCGTGGCACGGATCGAGCCCCGAATCGTGGAGCGCACGATTGTGCGCGGAGCCGAGGTGCTGCGGCGCTCCGG
>JANYBQ010000546.1 GCA_025360705.1 Betaproteobacteria bacterium
GACGGTCCCCTGCGAAAACCTGTCGGAAACTCAGTTTTTGAATACCAGATGTCGCGGAGGTCGCATTGTTCGTCGCCTGAGTGGCAGCTATGGTACTGGTACGCCAAATCAACATCAGGAGACAACAGGACCGGAATACCCATGTGGGGCCGGTACGACATCTATCATGAAACATTTAAGCTTAATCTTGTTTTCGCTGTTGATGGCTTGTGGGTCGGCCAATTCCCAGAGCAGCCAGCCAGTCCCCGGTGGCGCTGAGAACTTTCCCCGCCGTCCCGTGACGTTGATCGTGTCTGCTGGTGGCTTGGTTGATACCTTGGCACGCATCATTCAGCCTGCCCTGAGTGAACGATGGAAGCAACCGGTGATCGTGGAGGCGCGCCCTGGTGCAAGCGGAACCATTGGTTCAGAGTTTGTCGCGCGCTCGGCCCCTGACGGGCATACGCTTCTGCTCAACTCGGCTGCCGCATTCGCAATAGTGCCCGCCATCTATAAGAACCTTCGTTTCGATCCCGCAAATGATTTTGTCGGCGTGTCGAAGCTGGGCAGTGTGGGATTCGTGATGCTGGCAAGCACCACGGTGAACGCAAACAACATGACGGAGTTCCAGGCGCTAGTGAGCGCGGCTCCGGGCAAGTTCAATTACGCCTCGCCAGGGGCTGGGACAAGCCACCACTTCGGGATGGAATTGCTGAAGCAGCGCATGGATCTGAAACTGCAACATATCCCGTATAAATCCATTCCCGCTGCCCTCACGGACTTGATCGCGGGTCAGACACAGGTGATGTTGCTGTCAATCACCTCGGCCATACCGTACGTGGAGTCAGGCAAGGTCAAGGTGCTCGCTGTGACGGGACCCAACCGTATAACGAATGCACCAGCCGTAGCAACTTTTCGGGAGCAGGGTTTGGCCTACATGGACGCGGTGGATAGCTGGTTTGGTGTGGTAGCACCGTCCAATACGCCACGCGCCATCGTGGAAAAGCTCAATCGCGATATTCGCGACGTCATGGAGCTGCCGAAGGTGCATGAACAGTTGGTCAAGCTAGGGATGGTCCCGGAGACAAGCAGTGCAGCCGAGTTTGACGCCTTGGTCAAAAGCGATCTTGTCCGTTGGTCCAAGCTCGCTACGGACATGAAGCTGCAGGCTGAATAGGTAGTGACCGATCCTTCGCCGATCCGCGTGGCCATTGTTTCTGGCGGCACTTTCGGCATCGGGCAGGCCATTACGATGCTGTTGGCGGGGCGTGGGTACCGCGTTGTCGCTTTCGGACTCGACGCCCCGCAACCAGGAAGCACGGCCGAAGCCGGGAGCTACGTTACTGCGCAGCTGCTAGAGGAGGCGGGACTTTCAGCCGATCTCCTTGAGGCCGACGTTTCCATTGCAGCCGACGTGCAGCGGGTTGTAGAACAAGCAATCGGCCGTTATGGCCGCGTCGATGCCCTGGTGAACAATGCCGCTATCCATCCGCGCGGTAATGCGCTGACCACGACCGAGGCCATCTGGGACCGAGTAATGGACGTCAACCTCAAGGGCATGTTTCTCTGCGCCAAGTCTGTTATCCCGCACATGGTCAGTGGCGGTGGCGGAGCCATCGTCAATGTCGGCTCGGCGGCAGGCTGGGGCAAGCAAAATCTACTCGCGTATGCGGCCAGCAAGGGTGGAGTGCACGCTCTCACCATGGCTCTGGCCTACGACCACTTGCATGACCACATTCGCGTCAACTGCGTGCTGCCCGGGGGCACGCTTACAGGGATGACTGCAAGTCTGGGCAGGCCGAACTTTCTGCAGCAGGCGTCGAATACCGCCTCGGGCGAAGTGACGCGCCCCGAGGACGTGGCAGCTGCTTGCGCTTTCCTTTTGTCGGACGACGCCGGGCAAATAAGCGGTTCGATGCTGGACGTCGGATGCTTCGCCGGGCAGGGTGGCCCTATTCCCGACAGGCTGGCTTCCCAGCAATAGGAGACGGTTATCGAGTCGCCATTGGCCGCTGAAGCTCGGAACCGTTGGCGGTGCCATCGCTGCCGTGGCCGGGCTAACTGGCTGGTACGGCTTACCGACTTTCCGTCACCGCATGCAAATCCATTTCACGAGGTTCACGAGCTTCTACTTCCATGATTGAAACTATCACGCAGGCAGCTACCGCCCTGGCCGAATCACGAAGGTGCCGCTGCGCCATCCCACCGATTTCCTCTACATACGGCATCACTGGGCTTGACGCCGCGTACGCGGTCGCCGAGTACAACACGAAGCTGCGTGTGCAACAGGGACGCCGCATTACCGGCCTCAAGGTCGGACTCACATCCAAGGCCGTGCAACAACAGCTTGGCGTCGACCAGCCGGACTTCGGTGTACTGCTCGATGACATGGAATACCTCAATGACCAAGAGATACCTATGTCGCGCCTCATTCAACCTAAGGTGGAAGCCGAAGTCGCCTTCGTGGTTGGCCGTGATCTGGCCGGTAGTACACCAACATATGCCGAATTTCTGACTTGTCTTGCATACGCACTACCGGCCATCGAGATCGTGGACAGCCCGATTGCCGATTGGAAAATCAGCCTCGTCGATACCGTGGCGGACAATGCATCTTCTGGTCTATACCTGCTCGGTAACCAGCCAGTTGGCTTGGGCACGCTGCCGCTCGGTAGTCTGGGAATGCAGATGCAGAAGAACGGCCAACTGGTATCCACCGGCGCAGGCGCCAGCTGCTTAGGCCACCCGTTGCGCGCAGCTTATTGGCTGGCATCCGCAATGGCCGCGCGCGGGTAGGGCCTGCGCGCTGGACAGGTGATCCTGTCGGGTGCGCTTGGTCCCATGGTGCCAGTACAAGAGGGCGACATTGTAGGAGCCGAATTGGGCGCTCTCGGCAGTGTGGGCTGCCGCTTTATCGCCTAGTGTCCCACTCCATCATTGCGATGCCGGTCAGCCACGGAACCACCGGCTCATAAGCCAGCAGCGTGGCGAGGCCGTCGCCCGTGGCCCCAGCGACAGCGAGCCAATTGCGGATCTCCTGGCCACCGCCGCCCCCGTGGTCGTCTATCCACTGGGTACTGCGCAGCGCCAATTCACTGGCGCGCCCCTCTGCCAGCATTTCAATCACCTCGCGGTCGAAGTCCTCGGCGATGCGTGCTTCGTTGGCATCCGACAGGCGGGCGATCCGCGGCAGCAGCAGGCGTGTTAAGCGGCTGGGGTCGTCGTGGCCCGCAATCATCTGTTCAAGGATCTCGGCGTCCTGCTCGTCGCCTGGCTGATCGGGATGCGGAATGGGCACCCAGTGCGATAAACCTCCGGTGCCGAGCACGGCGACACGCAGGTCCTGTGGGTAGGATGTGATCGCGGCCCCGACGGCGCGTCCCAACAAGTAAGAGCGTTGCGCAGGTGCCAGTGGTGGGGCGATTGTATTGATTACGATGGGCACCACGGGAACGTCGGCCTTTGGAAGCACGAAGTGCAGTGGCGAAGCAAAAGCGTGGTCGAGCTTGAGTCGCCGAGAGGTCGCTACGTCAATACCAGCTTCGAGCACGAAGCTGGCGAGAAAGCGCGAGAAAACTTCGTGCATTCCATATCTTGCGAGCGGTACGCCTGCATCGCCGAAGGTCTCGGTGGCCTGGCCGATCGCGATGCAAAAGGCCGGCATGTTGTCCAGGTGAAAGCTCTGATAGTGATCGGTACCGAAGATCACCAATACATTCGGCCGGCTGTTTGCAAGATGCATGCGGATCTGCTCAAGGCCACCGTAGATCGCCTCCCGCTGGGATGGTCGCAATTTGTCAGGTGTACGAACCAACTGCGCCGTGTGCGACGCGGCGGCGGCGTAGACCAACAGCGCCATTGCACGGACCTACCTATTGCCGAAGAAAAACTCGATCGCGGCCTGATTGAAGCGTTCAGGCTCGTCATTCTGCACCACATGGCCGGAATCCTCGAAAACGTCGATTTCCACATCCGGCAGTAACTTCCGCAAATCCTGTACGAAAGAGGGAGGCGCAAACATGTCGTGGGCGCCCCAGATAATTTTGGTCGGGATGCCCAATCGAGGAAGACGGTGCCGAAGGTCAAACCATTGAATTTGCGCCGGTTCATTGCGCAGACGCGTGTTCAGGTACGTGAGAAAGGAACGCTGCGCTTCGGCCACGCCTGGCTGCCGGGCGATCTCGTAGCGCGACTCCAGCATCTCTTCGTTGATGTTTTCCGGATGGTGCATCAGCACAGCGAGTATGTTACGCAAGCTCTCCTTGCTCCCATCGAACTTGGCTAGCGTCTTGACACCCACGACCTTGTCCTGGTCCAGTCCCATGGCGTGCGCCACCGTACCGCTACTTGCAAGCAGCAACTTTCGGACACGGTCTGGTTCCTCCACAGCGTAACGCGTGGCCACGTAGGCGCCCAAGGAGTTGCCTGCCATATACATCTTGTCAAGACATAGCACGTCGAGGAAATCGGCTACATGCTGGACCAGTGTCTTGTGCGAATATTCCACGTCCGTTGGCTTGTCGGTGCCCCCATACCCTAGCATGTCGACCGCGATCACACGTCCATGCCTGGCGAAGGCTGGAATCGCCCAATGCCAGTTGAAGG
>JANYBQ010000552.1 GCA_025360705.1 Betaproteobacteria bacterium
GATCTCGCTCGCCAATATTCGCGGATTGTTCCAGGACAACGTGTTGAACGCCTACTGGATCAGTATCAAGATCAGCGCCGCGTCCGCCGCCGGCGGTGGCTTGCTCGGTTGCCTGCTGGCATGGGCCGCCGTGCAAGGCAAATTACCGACATGGATAAGGCCCACCCTGATGACGTTTTCCGGTGTGGCCTCGAATTTCGCCGGCGTGCCATTGGCATTTGCGTTTCTCGCGACCCTGGGCCGGGTCGGGTTGGTGACCGTGCTGCTCAAGAAGTTTTTCGACTTCGACCTCTACTCCACCGGGTTCAGCGTGCTGAGTTTCGCCGGCCTGACCCTGACCTATCTGTATTTCCAGATACCGCTGATGGTGCTGATCATCACACCGGCGCTGGACGGCCTGAAACGCGAATGGCGGGAGGCCTGCGATTGCCTGGGCGGTACGGCTTATCACTACTGGCGTTATGTGGCTTTGCCGGTGTTGTGGCCCAGCATTCTCGGGGCCATGTTGTTGCTGTTCGCCAATGCGTTCGGCGCGGTTGCCACCGCTTACGCGCTGACCGGCAGCTCGCTCAACATCGTGCCGATACTGTTGTTCGCCCAGATCCGCGGCGACGTGTTGCATAACCCGAATCTCGGGTACGCGCTTGCGTTCGGCATGATCGTGATCACCGGCGTTTCCAACGCCGGTTATATGTGGTTGCGCAGCAAATCGGATCGGGGGCGCACATGAAGCCCACCTCGCGGCTTGGGGCATGGATCGCCATCGTGGTCGGGGCCAGCTATTTCCTGATTCCCCTTATTGGCACCTTCGAATTCAGCTTGCGTATGAAGCGCGGCGAATACAGCTTCGAAGCCTACCGCGTGGTGTTTGCCGACCCGCAATTTCAGGCCACTTTCGGCTACTCGATCATGATGGCCATCATTACCATCATCGTCGGCATATTGCTGGTTGCCCCAACTGCTTACTGGGTTCAACTGCGTTTGCCCAAATTGCGCCCGCTGGTTGAATTCATCACGCTGTTGCCGTTGGTAATTCCGGCCATCGTGATCGTCTTCGGTTACTTGCGCATCTTCAACAGCAGTTCGTTCATTCCCCTGACCGGCAGCGAGCGCGCGACCGATCTGCTGCTGGTGTGCAGTTACGTGACGCTATCGCTGCCGTATATGTACCGCTCGGTGGACACCGGTTTACGCGCCATCGACGTTCGTACGTTAACCGAAGCCGCCGAAGTGCTGGGCGCCAATCGCATGACGATTTTGTTCAAGGTGATATTTCCCAATATCACCTCGGCCATCCTGTCGGGCGCCTTCCTGACTTTTGCAATCGTCATTGGCGAGTTCACCATGGCGAGCCTGCTGAACCGCCCCGCGTTCGGGCCTTATCTCCAGCTGGTAGGCGCCAATCGAGCATACGAACCGGCGGCGCTGGCGGTGATTGCCTTCCTAATCACCTGGGCCTCCATGGGCCTGATTCAGGTGGTCGGCCGCAACGCCAGCGCGATGCGCGCCGACGTCAAGAAGTCCTGAAAGAGAAATCAACGATGGCCTTCCTTGAAATATCCGACCTTAAAAAAGTCTTTGGCAACCAGACCGCGGTTCATGACTTCGCCATAGAAATCCAGCGCGGCGAGTTCGTTACCTTCCTCGGCCCGTCGGGATGCGGCAAGACGACCATCCTTCGCTTGATCGCCGGCTTTGAGTCCCCGTCGGCAGGGGTCATCAAATTCGATGGCCGCGATGTGACATGGCTTCCCACCAACCAGCGCAACATCGGCATGGTGTTCCAGTCGTACGCATTGTTCCCGAACATGACGGTTGCCGACAATATCGGCTTCGGCCTGAAGGTGGCGAAAATGCCGACCGAGCAGGTCCGGGCGCGGATCGACGAAATGTTGTCTCTGATAAAGCTAACGCCGCTTGCCGGGCGCTACCCTTGGCAGCTGTCGGGCGGCCAGCAGCAACGTGTGGCCCTGGCACGCGCGCTGGCCAACAAACCCCAGGTGCTGCTGCTGGACGAGCCTTTGTCGGCGCTGGACGCCAAAATTCGCGTTTCCCTGCGAGAGGAAATACGCGCGCTGCAACGCGAGTTGGGCATCACCTCGATCTTCGTCACGCACGACCAGGAAGAAGCGTTGTCGATCTCCGACCGCATCGTGGTACTGAACGAAGGTCGGGTCGAGCAGATCGGTACGCCGTCCGAGGTGTACAACTTTCCACGTACCCGTTTCGTCGCATCGTTTGTCGGCACGCTCAACCTGTTGTCGGGTACGTTGGTCGATGTCGCAACCGGTCAGATCGCGGTTGGCAACCAACAGCTTGTGACCACGCATGTAATGGTTGGTGCTACGAAGGGTCAAACGCGGGCACTAGCGATCCGGCCCGAGGCAATCGTGTTCGAAGCCCCGCAGCCCGGACGCAACTCGCTGGCGGCCACTGTGGAAGAGGTGAATTTCCTGGGCGCCATCGTGCGTATTCGTGCCAAGCTGGTGGGGCACGCCGTGATCTCACTCGATGTCTTCAACGACCCCAACCAGACGCTTCCGCAGCGCGGGGCTTCCGTGACCCTGGGCTTTTCACGGGAAAACCTGCTCGTGCTTGAATAGCGCCATGAAGATGGTAGCCGCTCTTTTCGCCCTCGCGGTTGCATTCGGGCTGACCGATCCGGCACTGGCCCAGGACAAGAGGCTGCGTTTGTTGACTTGGGCCGACAACGTGCCCGCCGACGTGCAGGCCCAGTTCGAGAAGGAGACCGGCTACAAGCTTGAATTGACGCTTTCCAACAACGAGGAAATGATTTCCAAGCTGCGCGCCACGGATGGTCCGCGTTTCGACCTGGCGCAACCTTCGCTGGACCGTATCGTCGGGGCGCAGCAGGAATTGAGCCTGTACCGGCCGATTGACCTGAGCAAGATCAATAGCGGGTTGTTCATTCCTTCGATCCTGACTGCGACAGAGAAAAACAGCACCCTGCAAGGCAAAATTTACGGCGTACCCCATCTCTGGGGCACCGATGGGCTGGTGGTAAATACCAAGCTCGCCAAGATCGTCAACTATCCCGACCTGTGTAAGCCAGAGTACAAGGGCAAGACCGCTGTGCGGCTGCGGCGCTCCACCTTGTTGGCGTTTGCGTTTGCATCCGGCAAGGACCCTTTCGCGCTGTACAACAGCCCCAAAGCCTATGCTGCCTTGATGGACGATACGGGCAAAACCATAGT
>JANYBQ010000373.1 GCA_025360705.1 Betaproteobacteria bacterium
AGGCCTCAATGCCTATCTCATAGAGGTCAGGGTGCAGCGGCACCAACCGACGCGATTCCACGGTCTTGGTTTGCTTGGCAGTGCGTGGGTTGCGCTTATGCTCAATGGTGTTGGGCTTTGCGCGCGGGATATGACGGATCGCGATGCAGCGGATGCCCTTCTCCTCCACGAAGTCAGCCAAGTCCAAGCAGGCAATCTCATTGAGCCGCGCGCCGGTATAGAGCGCCAGCAGCGGCCCCCAAAACTGTGCGGGCCGCTTGGCCTTCATGAAATGCTCAGGGTCAAAGATTGCCCGAAGCTCATGCTCATCAAAGCCGTCTGCGCCACCCACGTTCTGCTCACCGTCCGAGTGGCGATGGAGGCCCGCAAAAGGGTTCTCGCTATCGCGCCTGCCGGACTGGATCACATACTCAAAAAAGCTTTTGAGGCTGCTAACTATCAGATTGGCCGAACTGCCGCTGATGGTGTCGATGGGATTGCCCTTGCGGTCCACCAAGGCCGGGGGAGACGTCAGAATCTCCTTGGTTGTGCCCAGCTTGATTCCGCGCTTCTTGGCGTGCAAAGGGATGTGCACCAGAGCGTCATTGAACTCTTTGCACTCCACCACCCGAATTTCATGGGCTAGCCGGTTCCTGCCGCCAACCAGCGCCGCGAACAGTTCGTAATGCTCGGTATAGGTGTCCTTCGCAGATTGCGAAATTCGCTTCTTGGACAGCAAATATTGATCAAAGCATTCTTGCAAGGTAGAGGGCCGCAGGGGCAGGGGCAACGCCTCGGCTGCTGAAACGACAGAGGGCGCAGATGGCACCGTGGCGGCCATCGCGCCCAGCAACTCGCTTCTTAGCTTGTCGGCTGCCACCTTGCGTTGCGTGACCTGTTCATCGCTCAGGTCGCGGGTATAGCCGTCGCGATGCACCTCTTGCCAATCCTTGGCCGTCTTGCGCACAACCGCCATTTCGCGTTCAGCTACGGCTGGATCATCATGGGTCTGCACGCCCCTGACCAGCAGGGTCCCGTCTGAACGGAAGTCCAGTTCCTGCACGATCAGCTTCTTGACCTCTTTGGGGTCAATGGAATTGGGATCGATGGCCATGACGTCTTGCAGCCTTTCGAAAAATGGTTTGATCCGTTGCGATATTTGGTAGCCAGAAAACCTAGCTATCTTAGGCGATCGGATACCAAGGGACCGGACGAGCTCGCGCTGGCCCAAGACTGCGGCGAGGCGGTCGGGCAAAACGATGCGGAAGTAGTAGACGCCGTGACGGGAGCGGCGCAGATATGAAGGCAAAAGCATGATCGAACCTCTGTGAGAGGTGGATCACCTGCCTGGTGCACCGGCGGGGAGCCGGAATCGAAAAAGCCTTGACGAATCAAGGCTTTAAGAGTTTGGTGGCCTGGGGCGGAATCGAACCACCGACACAAGGATTTTCAGTCCTCTGCTCTACCGACTGAGCTACCGGGCCAGAGCGCCAAATTATAGCAGCGCGCGATGCGCCGCCTCCCCCGTTAACGGCTCAAACGACGCTGCGTTTTCCGCGTGTCAGATCGACACCGAGTTGCTTTAGTTTGCGGTACAAATGGGTGCGCTCCAGGCCGGTCTTTTCGGCTACGCGGGTCATGGAGCCGTTCTCTTTGGCCAGGTGGTATTCAAAGTAGGCTTTCTCGAACTCGTCGCGCGCTTCTCGCAGCGGTTTGTCGAGGCCGAAGCTTTGTCTTGGTTGCGGCCCGGCATCCAGGCCCAGCAGCCCTTCAACGCCAATCTCCACCGCCATTTCAATCGACATCGAAACCGGTTGCGGGTAAGCGGGCGTCTGCAGTTTGCGCACGGTGCCGCGCGCCAGGCCCTGCTCCACGGCCTTCAGCAGCTTTTGCAGCGTGATCGGTTTTTCGAGAAAGGCCAGCGCGCCGATCTTGGTGGCTTCGACCGCGGTATCGATGGTGGCGTGGCCGCTCATCATGATCACGGGCATGGTCAAGGCACCGCTGGAGGACCACTCTTTTAGCAAGGTCACGCCGTCGGTGTCGGGCATCCAGATGTCCAGCAGCACCAGGTCGGGCCGGTCGCGCAGCCGCGCCGCGCGTGCCTGGGCCGCGTTCTCCGCCACCTCGACCGTATGGCCCTCGTCGTTAAGGATCTCCTGCAACAAGTCGCGGATGCCGAGCTCATCGTCGACCACCAGTATGTTTGCCATGATTTGTTATGCCTTCCCCGCGGCGGTGTCGCGCCACCAGGCTTACCCGTTGTCCCGCGTTGTGTTTTCCACGGCGAATGATAACGATACTTGCGCGCCGCGCGGTTTGCCGTCTTCGACGCGGTTGCCGATATCGATGCGCGAACCATGTTCGTCGGCAATCTTTTTGACCACCGCCAGCCCCAGTCCGGTTCCCTTGGTCTTGGTGGTGACGTAAGGCTCGAAAGCGCGTTTCAGGATGTGCTCCGGGAAACCGGTTCCGCGGTCGAGCACCGTCAGACGAACCCTCTTGCCCTGCGCTACCCACTGGGTCCGGATCACAACACCGCTGTCGACTCCGGCATCCTGCGATGGCTCGGTGGCGTCCTGCGCGTTCTGCAGCAGGTTGTGCAGCACCTGTCGCAGCTGTTGTTCGTCACCCAGTATGCGCGGACACCTGGCGTCCAGCTCCATGCGCACGGGCACCTGCGCGTTGTCGCTTTCATACAGCTGTAATACTTCGGTGACCAGAACATTCAGGTCCAGTGGTTCAAGTTCGGCGGCCGGCAGACGCGCATAGTCGCGAAACTCGTTGACCAGGCGTTTCATCGCATCGACCTGGTCCACGATGGTCTTGACCGATTTGGTCAGGATCGCCTGCTCCGCGGCGGGTACCTTGCCCGAGAGTTTCATCTCCAGCCGCTCGGCCGACAGTTGGATCGGCGTGAGCGGGTTCTTGATTTCATGCGCCAGGCGCCGGGCCACTTCGCCCCAGGCTTGCGACCGCTGCGCCGAGACGATTTCCGAGATGTCGTCGAACACCAGCAACCGGTTGGTGCCTGGCAATTTAGCGCCACGTGCCACCAATACGAGGGCGTTGACACTGTGGCGTCCGGCCAGCGCGCCGCCACTGCCGCCACCGAGTTGGAACGACTGCTGCCAGTGGTCCAGGCCGTCTTCGCTGCGTTCGCCTAAAAAGGAATCGAAGCGCGCCTGCACCTCGCGTGCAAAATCTTCCAACCCTTCCAGCTCCGCCAGCCGCCGCCCTTCAAAGGCCGCCAGCGGCATCCGCAAAATGCGCGTGGCCCCGGGGTTGGACGACTGGATCACGCCCTGGTTATCCAGCACGATCACCCCGGCGGACAAGTTGTCCAGAATGGTCTGCAGGTTGGCACGCGCCGCGTCTACCTGCTCCATGCTGACACCGACGGCATGGCGCGCGTCCGCCAGTTGCTGTGTCATGTCGGCAAACGCCCGCGTCAGCCCACCCAGTTCGTCCCTGCCCGGCAATGCGGCCTTGGGCGTCAGGTCGCCCGCCGCCACCTTGCTCATGCCATCGGCCAGCAGCAGCAGCGGCCGCACGATCTGGTTGCCCAGCACCACCGCCAGCAATACGGCACCGAACACCGCCAGGAACAAGCTTAGCGTGAGCGTACCGATGTACATGCGTTTGAGTCCCGCGCGCGCCAGCGATCGCTCCTGGTATTCGCGGTTGGCCTGCGTGACGGCTAACGCGTTGGTCACCAGCGCACTTGGCAGGGCCTTGGTGACCAGCAGATAGCGCGGCTCTCCCTGCAATTCGAATCCGGGGTTGACCACCGCCACCATGGCCTTGATACGGGCATCGTTGATGTTGGCCGACGTGGCGTCGTCCAGTCCTTCGACCCAGGTGATGACCCGCGAAGCACGGGCGCTGCGGAACTGCTGCGTGCTGGGCCGCTCGGCATTCAACTGAAAGCGAGATTGGCTGGCAGTGGCAATCACCTGCCCCGAGCCCGAGAACAGAACCACGTCGCTGGCGCCCAATTGGTCACGCAGGCGCTCCAGCGGCAACGGAGTTGCCGCATCGGGCAACACCGCCAGTTGGGGTATCGACGCGCGGGCCTTGCCGGCAAGATCGTTGGAGAGCGTCTCGAGCGTGACGCGACCCAGGTTCAGCCCCGCGTCCAGCGCGCCCTCTACCTTCACGTCGAACCAGCTTTCGATGGAGCGAGAGACAAACTGGTACGACACGACGTAAATCAGCATGCCGGGCGCAAAGCCGGCCAGCGCGAATATCGCGGCCAGTTTGACCAGCAGGCGGCTACCGAACCGTTTTTGGCGCAAGCGCACAAACAGCCGGATGGCGATCCACGCGATAACCAGCAGCAACAGTGCCGCCACCACGACGTTGAGCGTGAACAGGCGCGCGTAGTTGCGCTCGTACAGTTCCCGGTTGTTGGTCGCCTGGGTCAGCAGGAACAACAACACCAGCCCGATGGCCGCCATGGCGGCCGCGCCGACGCCAACGGCCCAGCGCAGGGCGCGCGAGTCTCGCGGCGCGATGCCTGTGTGCTGCGTCGCACCGGGATTGCGGACGCTCACTTCGCGCCTTCGGGTCCGATTTGCTGGCTGGCGGATGCCGAGACGTTCCAGTCCGATTGGCCAAACGCGCCAATCTGGAACGGACGCGGCAATTGGGTCAGATCCAGGCTGAAGCGGAAGTCGACCTTGTGGATGGCTTCGGGGTCGATCTGCGCGGCCTCGGCAATCTTCCAGGCCGAGATCCGCTGCAACGCCGCCATCGCTTCCGGCAGCGAATCGAAGCTTAAATTCAAAGCCAGCCCCAGGCTATTGGGTGTGATCACGCCCGACGCCACATTGAGGCGCCAGCGGCGCGTCAGCGGCTGGTAGGCAAGCCGCATGTGGCGTTGCGCCACCGCGATTTTTTTGTCCGACCAATACCAGCGGTGGCGAACCACCTCCGCCTCAGCCAGGAAGAACATCGGCACGCCTTTCAGCAGCGCGTCTTCCACCGCGCCGGGGAGTTCAATCTTGAGGTTGGCCGCCAGCACTATGCCTTCCGGTGTGTACTCGAGTTTCAACGACGTGACCTCGGCAGCCGCTGACTGGGCCAGCGTGACAGCGGGGCATACGGCGAGCAGCAACAGACACGTGAGCACCGTCGCCAGCTTAAGCCGGACGTTTTTCAAGAAGCGCGTAAAAAAAGCCGTCATTGTCACCCGTACGATTGTCCGGGACGCTCTCGCGGTTTGCGTTGAAATGGGGCAGCAAATGGCCCGGGGACGGCTGCAATACGGCATCGGTGTTGTGCGCAAGAAACGTTTCTATCTGTCGGCTGCCCTCACCGCGGAACACCGAACAAGTGCAATACAGCAGCCGCCCACCCGGTTTGAGCAGCGGCCACAAGCTGCGCAGCAGCTTGGCCTGGATGCCTGTCAATTGGGCGATGTCGCTCTCCCGGCGCAGCCACGCCACGTCGGGGTGGCGCCGGACAATGCCGGACGCGGTACAGGGCGCATCGAGCAATATGGCGTCGAACAATTCGCCGTCCCACCAGTCCGCTGGCCGGGACGCGTCACCGGCCATGACATGTGCCTGCAAGTTCAGGCGGCCCAGGGTCTGGTGAATACGTTCACAACGTGCCGCGTCGAGTTCCAATGCGGTGACCTGGCAGTCGGCCAGCTCCAGCAGATGCGCGGTTTTTCCGCCGGGCGCGGCACAGGCGTCCAGAATACGCGGCAGCGGGCCAGCTTTCAGACCATCCAACAGCAACGGCGCAGCCATTTGAGCCGCACCGTCCTGTACCGACACCACCCCTTCGTCAAACCCCGGCACCAGATGCACGGGTAGCGCCTGGCGCAGGCAAACGCCGAACCGGCCACTTGCAACGGCAGCAATACCTGCCGCCTGTAACCGTTCCAGATACGCGGCGGGCGTGGATCTCCTGGCGTTGACACGCAGTGTCATGGGCGCGTGCAGGTTGTCGGCCCGCAAAATCTCCTGCCAGCAAGCCGGGTGATCCAGCTTGAGCCGGGTTATCCACCACGCGGGGTGGTTCCATACTGCCACCGGGTCCAGGTCGGAGCGCGCAACCAGCGTGTCGCGTTCGCGCAGGAAGCGCCGCAGGCAGCCGTTGACGAACCCTGCCTGGGCTTGAGTGGCCGGACTCCGCTTGGCCGCTTCGACCGCTTGGTTGACCAATGTGAACCCCTCATACGGCGCATTTTCAGCGCGCCACCCGAGCGCCAGCACCACACACAACAAGGCATCGGCCAGCGGCGGCGGCTTGCGCACGGCGAGCTGCGTTCGCAGATGTTCGGCGCGGGCAAGCGAGCGCAGGACCTGAAATACCAGGGACTGCACGCCGGCACGCAGTGAGGTATCGACCTGATTCATTGCCGCGGTACCCGACACGCCTGAGCGCACTGCCACCAAAATATCCGCCGTGGCTTGTAACTGGCGCCATAAAGGGGGCGCGCCCGGCCGGTTCGGTGCGTCAATCCCCGATGCGGCCTTCGCGACCTTGTCAGGAGTGGCGTATTTCATAAATATCCAGCAGGTCGAAAGCTGAACAGATAGGCCAGCACCAGGGCCGGAAATTGCGTAACAGCCGCGTTATAGGCCAGCACGGCGCGGTTGAATTCGGCGCTGGCATGGGTTGCACGTTGGGCGTTGTCGGCCCACTGCTGCTGACCGATCGGCGAGAGCAGGTCCTGGTAATAGCGGCACTCCTCGCGTACGCGCGACCACGACATTTGCAGGGTCGCTAGCGCGGTTTGGAGCGCCGCCATCGCACCAGCGTCCAGCGCCCGCTTGCGGGCCACCCGCAGCGAAGCGTCGAACTGGGTGCTGGCGCCTTGCAACCCCGCCCAGGCAGTTGCCGGGTTGGCACTGCGCGGAGTTGCGACCGCCTGGGCCAGCGCAAGCCCGGAGGCGGCTTTCAAATGGTCATCCACGATCGGGATGTAGTCGGAGAGGTGGCCGCCAAGTACCACGAACGCGGCAATCGCCTGCGCTCGCAAACGCACCAAACGGTTGTAGGCGCCGACAGACCAGAACAGCACGACTGCCAACGCGATCCAGGCAATCGACGAATGCGTCATGTCAGCATCGGCCTTGCAGCCGGACCGCAGATTTCGGTGGCCACAAAAACAAACGCCCCAAGTCCCATAGACAGGGACAGGGGGCGTTCGAGCCGATCACACGCCGGATGTTATTCGGCCACGGTACCCGCGTCGGCGCCGACGGTAGAAGCCTCAACCGACTCGCCCGCGAGTTCGGCTGCTTCGGCGTCGGCAATGGCACGGCGCTCAGCGTCGTCCATGTTCTCCCGAACCTTGCGCGCATCGTGATACGCCATGCCGGTACCGGCGGGAATCAGCCGGCCCACGATCACGTTTTCCTTCAAGCCACGCAACTCGTCGCGTTTGCCCATGATGGCAGCCTCGGTCAGCACCCGCGTGGTTTCCTGGAAGGAAGCCGCGCTGATGAAACTGTCGGTAGACAGGGACGCCTTGGTGATACCCAGCAGCAAATTGGTGAACACCGCCGGAATCTTGCCAGCGCCGCGCAAAGCGTCGTTGGTGTTGAGCATCTCCGAGCGTTCCACCTGCTCGCCGTTGATGTAGTTGGAGTCGCCCGCGTTCTCCACCACCACCCGGCGCAACATCTGGCGAACAATCACTTCAATGTGTTTGTCGTTGATCTTCACGCCCTGCAAACGGTATACGTCCTGCACTTCGTCCACGATGTAACGCGCGAGTTCTTCAGAACCCAGCAAACGCAGGATGTCCTGCGGATCGGCCGGGCCGTCCACCACGCTTTCGCCCTTGTTGACGACCTGGCCTTCGTGCACCAGGATGTTCTTTTCCTTGAGCACCAGTTCCTCGTGGACCTTGCCCTCCGGATCGGTAATCTGCAGGCGAATCTTGCCCTTGGTTTCCTTACCAAACGAGATCGTGCCGGTCATCTCGGCCAGCGTACCCTTATCCTTGGGCGTGCGGGCTTCGAACAACTCGGCCACCCGCGGCAAGCCGCCGGTAATGTCGCGTGTCTTCTGGCCTTCGATCGGGATACGGGCCAGCACCTCGCCGGGGCCCACCTCCATGCCGTCCCGCACCTGGACCAGCGAACCGATCGGGAACCCGATGGTCACCGAGTGGTCGGTACCGGGAATCTTGACTTCGTTGCCGGTCGCATCGATCAGCTTGACCTGCGGCCGCACGATCTTGGCCGAGCCCCGGCGCTTGGGATCGATCACCACCAACGTGGACAGACCAGTCACCTCGTCGAGCTGCTTGGCCACCGTCAAGCCTTCTTCCACATTCTCGAATTGGGCCTTGCCCGCGAACTCGGTAATGATGGGGCGCGTCAGCGGGTCCCAATTGGCCAGGATCGCGCCGGCCTTGATGGCCTGGTCGACCTTGACCGCCAGGATTGCACCGTAAGGCACTTTGTGACGTTCGCGTTCGCGGCCGTGTTCGTCATGAATGACGATTTCACCGGAACGGGCGATCACCACCAGTTCCTTCTTGCTGTTGGTCACGTAACGCATGGTGGCGTTGAAACCGATAGCTCCGTTGGACTTGGCTTCCACGCTGGACGCAATCGCCGCACGCGAAGCCGCACCACCGATGTGGAAGGTGCGCATGGTCAGCTGGGTGCCGGGCTCGCCGATCGACTGCGCCGCAATCACGCCCACTGCTTCACCGCCGTTGATCAGGCCGCCACGGCCCAGATCGCGGCCATAACATTTGGCGCAAATGCCAAAACGCGTTTCGCAGGTCAATGCGGTGCGGACCTTGACTTCGTCTACGCCCATCAGTTCGAGTTCGTCGATGACGTCTTCGTCCAGCATGGCGCCCGCGGTTGCCAGCACGGAACGGTTTTCCGGATGCAGTATGTCATCCGCCGCTGAGCGGCCCAGGATACGGTCGCGCAGCGATTCGATCGTTTCGCCGCCTTCGACGATGGCGCGCATGAAGGAACCTTCATGGGTGCCGCAATCCTGCTCGGTTACCACCAGGTCCTGCGTCACGTCCACCAGGCGGCGCGTCAGGTAACCCGAGTTGGCCGTCTTCAGCGCCGTGTCCGCCAGGCCCTTGCGGGCGCCGTGGGTGGAGATGAAGTACTGCAAAACGTTCAGGCCTTCACGGAAGTTGGCCGTAATCGGCGTCTCGATGATCGAGCCATCGGGTTTGGCCATCAAACCGCGCATGCCGGCCAACTGTCGAATCTGCGCCGCGGAGCCGCGTGCGCCGGAGTCGGCCATCATGTAGATGGAGTTGAAAGACTCCTGATCCACTTCATTGCCGTGGCGGTCGATCGTTTTTTCTTTGGCCAGTTGGGCCATCATGACCTTGGACACTTCGTCGCCGGCCTTGCCCCAAATGTCCACCACCTTGTTGTAGCGTTCGCCAGACGTCACCAGACCGGACGAATACTGCTGCCCGATCTCCTTCACTTCTTTCTCGGCGCGCTCGATGATGCCGTGTTTCTCTTTGGGCACCAGCATGTCGTCGATACAGATCGAAATACCGGCTCTGGTCGCCAGCCGGAAACCGTTCTGCAGCAACTTGTCGGCGAATATGACGGTCTCCTTGAGACCGCATTTGCGAAACGACACGTTGATGAGTTTGGAGATTTCCTTCTTCTTCAAAGCCTTGTTGATGTTTGAAAACGGCAGGCCCTTGGGCAGGATTTCCGACAACAATGCGCGGCCGGCGGTGGTTTCCCACAGCTTGGTCGAAGGGATCAATTCGCCGCTTTCCTTGTCCTTGGTGTATTCGGTCAAACGCACATTGATGCGCGAAGTCAGGTCGACTTCATTCGCATCGAACGCGCGCTGGACTTCACCAATGTCGGAGAAGATCAGGCCCTCGCCCTTGCCATTGATACGTTCGCGGGTGGTGTAGTACAGGCCCAGCACCACGTCTTGCGATGGCACGATGGACGGCTCGCCATTGGCCGGGAACAACACGTTGTTGGAGGCCAGCATCAGGGTGCGGCATTCCATTTGCGCTTCCACCGACAGCGGTACGTGTACGGCCATCTGGTCGCCGTCGAAGTCGGCGTTGAAGGCGGCGCAGACCAGCGGATGCAGCTGGATCGCCTTGCCTTCAATCAGGATCGGCTCGAAAGCCTGGATGCCCAAACGGTGCAGCGTAGGCGCACGGTTGAGCATCACCGGGTGCTCCTTGATGACCTCTTCCAGGATGTCCCACACCACCGGCGTGCCGGATTCGACTTCCTTCTTGGCCGCCTTGATGGTGGTCGCAATGCCCATGGCTTCCAGGCGCGAGAAGATGAACGGCTTGAACAGCTCCAATGCCATCAGCTTCGGCAAGCCGCACTGGTGCAGCTTGAGCGTCGGGCCCACCACGATCACCGAACGACCCGAGTAGTCGACCCGTTTGCCCAGCAAATTCTGGCGGAAACGTCCGCTCTTGCCTTTGATCATGTCAGCCAGCGATTTGAGCGCGCGCTTG
>JANYBQ010000572.1 GCA_025360705.1 Betaproteobacteria bacterium
TGAACGACACTCCGCAGGATTTGATGCAGGCAGCCACCCGGCTTACGCAGTCCGGCCAGTTGCAGGAGGCAACCGCGGCCATACAACGCGCGCTGGCTGGCGCCGCTGCGCAGCCTCCCGCCGACCATGCTGCGCGGGTAAATGCAGTTGGCATGCTGACCCGCGCCTGGCCAGCGAAAGTGCCTCCGGCTTCAGTCGTGCTGGACGACTGCGTTTTCGAGGCTCCCGCAAAGACCGAAACTCCCACCGACCCACATACCGAAACGCGGCTCGACACCCCCATTGAAGCGCGCACGCCTGCGCCGGAGGCTCCCGACCGGGGCCCGGGCGAATTCATCGGCGGCACGCATACACATGCGTCGCTGACCCGGCGCTACAAGCTCTACATTCCACCCGGACATGCCGGCAAAAGCTTGCCGCTGGTGGTCATGCTGCACGGCTGCACCCAGGATCCGGACGACTTCGCGGCCGGCACGGGCATGAACGAATGTGCCCGCGAACAGGGTTTCTTCGTGTTGTATCCAGCGCAGGCGCAAGACGCCAACCCCTCACGCTGCTGGAACTGGTTCAAACACAACCATCAGCGCCGCGACAGCGGCGAACCGGCATTGCTGGCGCATATGACCCGTGCGGTTATCGGCCAGTACGGACTGGATACGCGCCGCGTCTACATTGCCGGCCTGTCGGCTGGCGGCGCGATGGCGGCCATTGTGGCGGGCTTGTATCCGGAGTTGTTTGCGGCCGCCGGTGTCCACTCGGGGCTGGCGGGTGGCGCCGCCAGCAACCTGCCCGAAGCCATGTCCGCCATGAAAAACGGTTCCCAGGCAGCCCATGTTTCATTACATCGTTTTGGTTCCTCGCGATTGCGGCCTACGGCTGTACAGTTGCCGGTCGCAACCATTGTTTTTCATGGGGACCGGGACCCCACCGTGCATCCGAGCAACGGCGAACAGGTGATTGCCGCTGCCCTGGGTGGCAATACCGGCACGTCGATCTCCGAGCAAGGCACTTCCACGCTTGGGCGGCGCTACACCCGCACCACCCATGTCGGAAGCAACGGTACGGCGTTGGCCGAGCATTGGGTGATTCATGGCGCCGGCCACGCTTGGTCGGGGGGGTCGGCGAAGGGTTCGTACACCGATGCCAAAGGGCCAGATGCGACGGCCGAAATGTCGCGTTTCTTTTTACAGTTCCGTAATTCCGTCCACACGCATCGGTAAAAATCACTTCCAAATTTGGCGCGTGACGGGGCGTAGCCCGGCAATACAGCGGAATTTTTTCAGGCTGCTGCGCTGGCCATTTTTTGGTAATTGGCTACTCACGTCGAAGGTCTCGACCGGATACGTCCCGCGCCAGGAATACCCAGCTGAGGATGCAATTTACCAGCCACCGCCCATGCAATCAGCAGCGCAACCCCGGCCGCCGCGAACACGCCGGCAAGCGGCGCGAACTGCAATACCAGCCAGGCGATGCCCGGTGTCAGGATGCCCGACACATCGCGGAAGCTGGAATAAACGGCCGACATTTCGGTGCGTTGCGAAGGCTTGACCGACATCAGAAACGGCAGGCCGGCGCAGACGTCCAGCAACACCAGAAAAAAAGATGCCAGCATCAGCACCGCAATCGTCGCCAACGGCAGCGACGACACACAGGTTGCCAACACGAACCCGGCCCCGCTGCAAAAAAAACCGGTACGCACCGCCTCGCGCAACGAGCGACGCTGCATCCAGCGAAGTATCAGCGGCGCCATGAAAAGGCCCAGGTTGGCGACCGAACTGGCGACACCGCCAACCTGGTCGCCGAGCCCGTTCTGTACCGCGTAAATTCCGACGTAGACGGTATAAACCCACCAGCCGCACGACCGCAACACCGGAAACAGCCAGCCCGCCAACAGCCGGGGCTGGCCCGCGAAGCGACGCAGATAGGCCAACGGATTGGGGGAGTTCCTTCTTCCGGTGTGTGTCACGGTGACACGGCCGTAGCCGATACGCAACCACCAGAACGCGCCCAGCATGACCAGCGCGGCCAGCCCCACGATCACAAACGGCGCGCCATGCCAGAACTGCACCAGCCAAACGCCCAGCACCGGGCCTACCGTCCATCCGACGCCACCGAACGACAGGCGCAGCGACTCCATGCGCCCGAACTCGACCTTGGGTACGTTGTCCAGCACATAGGCGTTGAAGCACACAAAAATGGTCGCCGTGCCCATTACATGGCACAGCAGCGCCACGGTCGTGAGCTTGCCGCCGGCAACGCCG
>JANYBQ010000578.1 GCA_025360705.1 Betaproteobacteria bacterium
CCAACCCGTGGTGGAGCGCTGGATCCTCATGCGCCTGCGCCACCAGCGGTTTGCCACCGTGGATGACGTCAACGAGGCCATCGAACCGCTGCTGGAGCAGCTCAACCTCAAGCTGTTTCAAAAACTTTTCGGCAGCCGCGCCAGCGCATTCAAGGAACTCGATGCACCGGCCTTGCAGCCCCTGCCAGCCCAGCCCTACGAGTTGGCCACCTTCAAAACGGTGCGGGTGCACATCGACTACCACGTCGAGTTTGACGGCCACCGCTATAGCGTGCCCAACGCCTTGGTCGGCCGCGTCCTGGAGGCTCGGGTGACGGCACGCACAGTGGAGGTTCTGCACTGCGGCGAGCGGGTTGCCTCCCACCTGCGCAGCGCCCACCAGGGCCAATTCACCACGGCGGATGAACACATGCCCGAAGCGCACCGGGCGCACATGCAGTGGACGCCGCAGCGCCTCATTCACTGGGGCCAGAGCATTGGCGTGGCCACCGGGCGCACCGTGGAGCGGCTGCTGAGCGAGCGGCGCCACCCCGAGCATGCTTACCGCGCCTGTCTGGGTTTGCTGTCGCTGGTCAAACGGTACGGCAAACCACGGTGTTGACCGATCTCTATACCCGGGTGTCGGATTCGACGTCGAAATGCCAAATATGCGCACAGTGCGTACTGGTCGTGAAGCTGGCAGTCCGGACGCGGTAGTAGTCAACGATGGTCTGGCGCCCCCTCACTCCATGAAACTCACCGTCAAGCGCAAACGGCTCGCCGAGGGTGTCGAAGTGCCGGCCATCCACCGCCATTGCGTAGCGGGAAATGTTCTGACAGTTGCTGACGATCATCGATGCGCATCGCCAGTTTCGCGAGTTGCCGGATGTCGAGTACGGCGTTGCGCATGGGTTTTCCGGCGTTCAGGTGATAAAGACCGGTTGCCGCTTTTCGAGAAATGCGCTTACCGCCTCGCGGTGGTCAGCGGTTTGGTGTGCCAGCGACTGGAAAGCAGCCGCCATTTCCAGCACAGTGTCCAGACGGGTGTGCATACCTTCACGCAACAGGCGTTTCGAAAGGCGCACGGCATGGCCTGGGTTGGCGGCGATGCGCTCGGCGAGATGATTGGCGGCAGGCAGCAGTTCAGCGGCCGGAACTACCCGCGAAACAAGCCCCCATTGAGCCGCAATATCGGCCGTAATCGTGTCGCCGGTAAACACCATTTCGGCGGCGCGCGACATACCGACAATGCGCGGCAGCAGCCAGGCGCCGCCATCACCAGGAATAATGCCCAGCTTCACAAAACTCTCCGCGAATTTCGCTTTGTCGGACGCAATGCGAATGTCACACATACATGCCAGATCCAGGCCGGCACCGACGGCCGCGCCGTTGACCGCGGCGATCACAGGTACTTCAAGGTTAAACAGCGCCAGCGGCAGCTTCTGGATGCCGGTGCGGTATTCGTGGCGGATTTGCATGCCGGTTACCTCGCCCGTCGACTGGCGCTGCATATTGCGCACATCGCCGCCGGAGGAAAACGCGCTGCCGGCTCCGGTAATGATGACGGCGCGTACGCTGTGGTCCTGGTGAATCCGGTCGATGGCAGCCAGAAAATCCGGAACAGCGGAGTTGCCGGTGAGCGGGTTGCGCCGCTCGGGCTCATTCATGGTGAGCGTGACGACGTGGCCGTCCTGTTCGTACTTGAGAAAATTGGGCATCGGGCATCCTGCGTCAAAAAATTGTTGGGCGCGGTCAAGGCCCCTATGCTATCTGCTGGCCCGGCCACACCCCATTCCCGCGCATGGCCGGCGTCTCGCTGTCCATGCACCCATAAAAGTGGATGTAGTTGTGGGTAGTTTGCTAAGCCAGTTACGGCTCGCGTCGCTGCCGCCAATGGTCGACTACGACGACTGAGATTTCATCGGCGAATTGGGCAATGATTTCGATGCGCTAACCGCATTCGAGCTTAGTTTGCAGGGTGACCTGTTTTGCGATGAAGCCGTCAGCCGGGGCGCATCGAACAATGCGCGGATAAGCTAAAAATTGCGGCGTCCCGTCCGACAACTCGATCTTTTCTCCCAGCCGAAACTGGTGCTAGCCGTGCAGTGACGGCCACCGAAGCCCGGTGCTACGAGTCAGGCTTCAAAACTTTATCCACCTGAATTTAGTCACTAACAAGTTATGTCTTCACATATTCTGAGAAGACTTCAACGTATAGCGGCCATGGCAGGGATGATGTTGAATCGGGTAAGCGAGCAGGCTGCGGCAATCGCACAGCGCCCCAAACGGGTGAGGTAATAGCGATAGGTATGGGCCACTTTTTTGATCAGACCAAGCGTTCGCAATCGTGCCAACTGGCGCGACAGCGCCGAGGCCGGCAACGGCACATGGGCGACGAGGTCGGCGCGGCGCCAGCCGTGG
>JANYBQ010000582.1 GCA_025360705.1 Betaproteobacteria bacterium
CCAATGTGACCGCAAAGTGACATGAAACCGCTATTGCGCTGGTTGGTTCTGGTGTTGGGCGCCGCGCTCGCGCTGCAGCTATTTTTTGTCGCGCGTATTGCGATGATGGCGGTGGTGGCGCCGCAGTCAACCGCATTCCAGCGTTCCGAAGCCTGGCGTATCTGGCACGAGAAGGGCAGTTTGCGCTGGAGCCAGCAGTGGGTGCCTTACGAGCAGATTTCCGACCAACTAAAACGGGCGGTGATTGCATCCGAGGACGACGGTTACAGCAGCCATGATGGCGTCGACTGGGAAGCGCTGGAGAAGGCCTGGACAAAGAACTCGCGCGCGCAAGAGCAGGCCGCGAAACGCGCTGCGGCATTGGCCAGCAGCAAAAATCAGAACACCAGGGCGCCAAAAATCATCGGCGGCTCCACCATCACGCAGCAACTGGCCAAGAACCTGTTGCTGTCCGGCGAGCGCACCTTGTTGCGCAAGGGTCAGGAGCTGGTGTTGACCATGCTGCTGGAGAGGCTGCTGGACAAACGCCGCATTCTCGAAATTTACCTCAACAATGTCGAATGGGGCGAGGGCGTGTTTGGCGCCCAGGCCGCGGCCGAACATTATTTTCACAAAAGCGCCGCGCGGCTGACGGCTTTTGAAGCGGCCCGGCTGGCGGTCATGTTGCCGCGCCCCAAGTACTTTGAAAAGCTGCCCAATTCGGGCTACCTGTCGAGCCGTGCCGGAACAATTACCGCGCGTATGGCCGAAGCGCGGTTACCCTGAGGCGCCGATGCTGGCCAGCTTGACCGGTTTTTGGGTATCTCGATCCGTGGGTCGCCCCGCGTAAGTCTCCATGCGAATTCTTGGAGTCGACCCCGGCTTGCGCACCACGGGTTTTGGCGTGATCGATGTGCGGGGTTCGGATCTGGGTTATGTGGCCAGTGGAACCATCAGCACGCTGCATTTGCAAAAGTCAGGATTGCCGGCGCGCCTGAAGGTATTGTTCGACGGCGTGCGGGAAGTGGTGCAGCGTTATCAGCCCGACGCCGCGTCGGTGGAGATCGTATTTGTCAACGTCAATCCACAATCCACATTGCTGCTGGGACAGGCGCGCGGTGCGTGTATCGCCGCCCTGGTATCGAGCGACCTGCCGGTGGCCGAATACACCGCGCTGCAGATGAAACAAGCCGTGGTCGGTTATGGCAAAGCGCAAAAGAACCAGGTGCAGGAAATGGTACGGCGATTGCTCCATCTGCCCGGGCTGCCGGGCACCGACGCGGCGGATGCGTTGGGCATGGCGATCACGCATGCGCATGCGGGCAAGGGGATTCAGTTGCGCGCGCTTGCCGCATCGGCTGATTCGGACCGCGTCTCAACCCGCAAAGTGGAGTGGCGCCACCCAAGTTGACCGTCGGCAGCAACAATGGAATTACCGCACCAGCTGCCCATCGGTAGACAACGCATACGGCACATGGTGTGGAACTACCAGCACGCCTTGTGCGTTTGGGATTGCTTCAATATGCAGCACCGGCGCGGCGCCGCGTACGCCACCGAACATGGTGGCGAAGGCCGAGTCGGCGGCGTCGCGGCCGGTCCCGATACGCACAAAACCCATCGGGATCGCGGTTCCTGAAGGATCGAACATATACCAGCGATCGCCCAGATAGACCTCGACGTAGGCATGAAAGTCGGTTGGTCCCAAGGACGGGTTGGCGCCGTAGTCGATGCCGGTGGTAAAACGCGCCGGAATGTTGACAGCGCGGCACAGCGCGATCATCAAATGGGCGAAGTCGCGGCATACCCCCACTTCCCCCACCAGCGTATCGACGGCGGTGGTATTGCCATTGGAAGAATTGGACGTGAAGGAGACGTGGTTTGCCACCCAGTCGCGAATCGCCTGCACGCGGCTGTAACCCTGCCACAGATGGCCAAACTCCCTGACCGCGAGCCGGTGCAACCGGTCCGACTGGCAATAACGGCTGGGATAGATATACGGCAATACGGGGCCCGGCATATTGGCCACGGCCACCTCTCCAAGCCGGTCCGGTTGCGCGCTGTAGTGGTCCATGTCCACCGTCGCCTCGTACCGCACCATCAGCGGTCCATTGAAGGCCTTGAGGCGCAGGAACCGCGTGAATGTGACCGGGTCGCTGTAAAAGTTCGGCGTCAGCGGCTGGCTGATAGTCAGCGACTCGTTGACCACGCTCTGGTGCGCGGTGCGCGCGGCATGGATGCTGAAAATGAAATCGCAGCCGGGCGGGTCGATCTCGTAGTTCAGCTCAATTGAGAAATGGAGTCGGACCATGGGGCTTTCGGTGACGTTATGCAACCCGCTCCAGAATCAGCACCGCAAAAAAACCGAAGGCCGCAATCAATGTCGATTTCAGGACCACCAGGCCGAAGCGCTTGTAGCGCGGCTGACCGGTGACGGCGTAAAACGAAAACGCCACTACGGCGCCCAGCAGCAGCATCAGGATCAGCCAGCGTACCAGCAACATGGCAATACGGCGTCGGGAGTAGGCGCGCCTACCAGGCCGGCGCAAGCTGCGCGAAACCGGTGGGCGCGGCTTGTTCGTCCTCGAACGTGACGATTTCCCACGCATCCTTGCGCGACAGCAGTTCGCGCGCCAGTTTGTTATTGAGTTCGTGGCCGGAGCGGAACGCGCTGTAGCTGGCCAGCAGCGGTTTGCCCAGCATGTACATGTCGCCGATGGCGTCGAGGATCTTGTGTTTGACGAACTCGTCGTCGTAACGCAGGCCGTCCGAGTTAAGGATCTTGTAGTCGTCCATCACGATGGCGTTGTCCAGGCCACCACCCAGCGCCAGGCCGTTGACGCGCATACGCTCCACATCCTTGGTAAAACCGAAGGTACGCGCGCGCGCGATGTCGCGTGAATAGGATCCAGTGCCCATGTCGAACTCGACCCGTTGGCCGGTCGAATCGACCGCGGGGTGGTCGAACACGATTTCGAAGCTGAGTTTGTAGCCATGGTAGGGGTCCAGGCGTGCCCACTTGGTGGTGTCGCCTTGTCCCTCGCGCACTTCCACGCTCTGTTTGACGCGCAGGAAACGCCGCGGCGCGTTTTGCCACTCGATACCCGCGCTTTGCAGCAAAAACAAAAAGGAGGCCGCCGAGCCGTCCAGGATCGGCACTTCTTCAGCCGTGATGTCCACGTACAGGTTGTCGATGCCCAGGCCCGCGCAGGCGGACATCAGATGTTCCACCGTGGCCACCTTCGCGCCGTTGCTGGACGCGGTAGTGGCCATACGCGTATCCGACACCGCCATGGCCGACATCGGTATTTCCACCGGCACCGGCAAGTCCACGCGCCGGAACACGATCCCGGTCCCCGGCGCCGCCGGCCGCAGGGTCAGTTCGACCCGCTGTCCGCTATGCAGGCCTACGCCGACGGCGCGGGTCAGGGACTTGAGGGTTCGTTGTTTAAGCACTGATCGATTGTAAAAGGCCGACAAAGACCGCAGCCCCGCAAGGCCGTGCAGTCAGCGGTGAAAAGCGTGGGGGTATTTTTCCGCCGGGCCGCCCCAAGGAAAAAACAGCCCCCTCGGGGGGCAGCGCATTACGCGAAGCGAAAAGCGTGGGGGCGATATCAATCGGCTTGCTTGCGGAGAAACGCGGGTATCTCGTAGTCGTCCATGCCACCGCTCGACAAGGCATCGACCTTGGCCGCTGCCGATGTGCGCCCACGCCAGACAGCGGGGGTGCCCATGCTGCCGTATTCCGGTTGCGCCGAGTTGCCGTGGGGCATACCGCCGGCGCCTGCTCCGTTGGCCAGGTTGGTCAACGTGGGCACATGGAAAGGAACGTTGTCGGTGCCGGTGCGCAGCACCTGCAGCGGAGGTGCATTGCGACGCTGGCCCTGGCGGCTCAGGCCGGTGGCGACCACGGTCACGCGGATGTCGTCGCCCAGCGTGTCGTCGTAAGCCGTGCCGTAGATCACCAGGGCATCGGGCGACGCAAAGGCGCGGATCGTGTTCATGGCCAGTTTGGATTCGCTGAGTTTGAGAGAGCCCTTGCTGGCCGTGATCAGCACCAGCACGCCTTTGGCACCCGACAGGTCCACGCCTTCCAGCAGCGGGCAGGCCACGGCCTGTTCGGCGGCGATACGCGCGCGGTCCGGGCCACCGGCGGTGGCGGTGCCCATCATGGCTTTGCCGGGTTCACCCATCACGGTGCGGACGTCCTCGAAGTCCACGTTCATGTGCGCCGGCACATTGATGATTTCGGCAATGCCGCCGACGGCGTTCTTGAGCACATCGTTGGCATGCGCGAACGCTTCATCCTGCGTGATGTCGTCGCCCAGAACTTCTTCGAGCTTTTCGTTCAGCACCACGATCAGCGAATCGACGTTGACCTCGAGTTCGGCCAGACCGGTGTCGGCAATCGACATGCGCCGGCCCCCTTCAAAGTCGAACGGCTTGGTCACCACGCCGACCGTCAATATGCCCATCTCGCGCGCCACGCGTGCGATCACCGGCGCCGCGCCGGTGCCGGTGCCGCCGCCCATGCCGGCCGTGATGAACAACATGTGCGCGCCGTCGATGGCCGCGCGAATCTCTTCCACCGCTTGTTCGGCTGCATCGCGGCCTTTGTCTGGTTTGCTGCCCGCGCCCAGGCCGGTGTTTCCGAGCTGGATGGTCTTGTGCGCGGCGCTGCGGCTCAGCGCCTGCGCGTCGGTGTTGGCGCAGATGAATTCAACGCCGCCCACATCGCAATTGATCATGTGTTCGACAGCGTTGCCGCCGCCGCCGCCCACGCCAATTACCTTGATCTGGGTGCCGAGGTTGAACGCGTGTTCTTCAATCATTTCAATACTCATGTTTCTCTCCTGGATTTTCATTTGCCTGAACGTTAATCTGCCTATCTATCTATTTATCTGCCTGTAAACGGGTGTTGTGGCCGGTGGTCCGGTACACGGCCAACACGTGTGGGGACTGCCCCGCGCCAGCCATGTCTTGTTGGAGCCTTTACCTGCGCGCGTCGTGAGCATGGCCTGCCTGAACGGTGTGTGGTTCTCGCCGGTGGAAAAAACGATAGTCATCAAAAGTTCCCCACAAACCAGTCGCGGACCTGGCCAAAAGCGGTCTTCATCGAGCCGTTTTTCCGCGCCACCTTGAAGCCGCGCATACGCGCCATGCGCGCTTCTTCAAGCAGTCCCATGACGGTGGAGGCACGCGGCTGCGACACCATGTCGGACAGCGAGTTGGCGTATTTGGGGACGCCCCGACGCACCGGTTTAAGAAAAATGTCTTCGCCCAACTCCACCATTCCCGGCATGACGCAGCTGCCGCCGGTAAGCACGATGCCGCTCGATAACACTTCTTCGTAACCCGACTCGCGTATCACCTGGTGCACCAGCGCGAATATTTCTTCGACGCGCGGTTCGATCACGCCGGCCAGTGCCTGGCGGCTCAGCAGGCGCGGGCCGCGGTCGCCCAGACCAGGCACTTCGACCTGCGTTTCGGCGTCGGTCAACAACTGTTTGGCGTAACCGCTTTCGACTTTGATGTCTTCGGCATCCTTGGTCGGCGTGCGCAGCGCCATCGCGATGTCGCTGGTAATCAGGTCGCCCGCGATCGGTATCACCGAGGTGTGACGGATCGCGCCGTTGGTAAATATCGCCACGTCGGTGGTGCCGGCGCCGATGTCCACCATCGCGACACCCAGTTCCTTCTCGTCGTCCGTGAGCACGGCCAGGGACGAGGCCAGCGGATTCAACATCAGCGCCTCCACCTCCAGG
>JANYBQ010000595.1 GCA_025360705.1 Betaproteobacteria bacterium
ACGCCCGCGATCTCGGTGCTGTCGGCGGTAGAAGGACTGGAGGTGGTGTCCCTGGCGTTCAAGACCTACGTGGTGCCGCTGACGCTGGTAATCCTATTTTTGCTGTTTCTGGTGCAAAAGCGCGGCACTGCGGGCATTGGCAAGTTTTTCGGCCCGCTCACGCTGGTCTGGTTCGTTGTCATCGCATTGCTCGGTGTGTCGCATATCGCGCGCAACCCGGTAATCCTGAAAGCCATCAGCCCGCATTACGCGCTGGGTTTCATGTTCACCAACCCGGGCATCACCTTCATCATCCTTGGGGCCGTAGTGTTGTGTGTGACCGGCGCCGAAGCGCTCTACGCCGACTTGGGCCACTTCGGTAAAAAGCCGATCCGGCTAGCCTGGTTTTCCGTCGTGATGCCGGCATTGACCCTGAACTACTTTGGCCAGGGCGCCTTGCTGCTGGAACGGCCCGAAGCGGTCAAAAACCCGTTTTTCCTGATGGCCCCGGACTGGGCGTTGATTCCGCTGGTGGTGCTGGCCACCATGGCCACGGTCATCGCTTCGCAGGCCCTGATATCGGGCGCCTTCAGCGTCACCAAGCAGGTGATACAGCTGGGTTATCTGCCGCGCCTGAACATCCAACACACCAGCGTGCGCGACACCGGCCAGATCTATATATCGCTGGTCAACTGGGGCTTGTTCGTGACTATCGTGCTGGCCGTGGTGATGTTCCGATCGTCGAGCAATCTCGCTGCGGCTTACGGCATCGCGGTGTGCACCGATATGCTGATCACCACGGTGCTGACCTTCTACGTGATTCGCTACAAGTGGAACTACCCGCTGCTGCTGTGTGTTGCGTCGACCGGGTGGTTTTTCATGGTGGACTTCGCGTTTTTCGCCTCCAACCTCATGAAGCTATTCGAGGGTGGCTGGTTCCCGCTGATGATCGGCGGCGCGATATTTACGCTCATGATCACCTGGAAACAGGGCCGGCGTCTGCTAAATGAAAAACTGCGTGCCGACGCCATCGACCTGGGCAGTTTTCTTGAAGCCGTATTTATCAATCCTCCGGCGCGGGTGGAAGGGACGGCGGTCTTCATGACGGCCGAACGCGCCACCGTACCCAACGCGCTGCTGCATAACCTGAAGCACAACAAGGTGCTGCATGAAAACAATTTGTTCGTCACGGTGCGCAACCACGAGGTTCCCTGGATAGGGCTGGACAAACGGATCGAGATCGAATCGTTGGGCCATCATTGCTGGCAGGTGGTGATCCACTACGGCTTTAAAAACGACCCTGATATCCCCAAGGCGCTGCAACGGATCAAGGGCCGCGGTTGCGAACTGGACGCCATGAGCACCAGTTACTTCCTGTCGCGCGATACCGTGGTGCCAACAGTAGGTGGCGGCATGGCGCCATGGCGCGAGAAGTTGTTTGCCCAGATGCACCACAACGCCAGCGGCGCCGCCGACTTCCTGAATTTACCCAACAACGCGGTGGTCGAGCTGGGCTCCAAGATAGAAATCTGAGGATCGCGCCGGGCGGCACAATCGGCGGATGCGATTTTTCAACGACCTAAGCGCCTCGGCTTTTACGGCCGGTTTCGTTGCCGTGCTGGTAGGTTTTACCAGTTCGGTTGCCATCGTATTCCAGGCTGCCCTTGCGTTCGGCGCGAGCCCGGCCGAGATCGCCTCCTGGATGTGGGCGTTGGGGCTGGGCATGGGCCTGTGTTCGCTGGTGCCGTCCCTGTGGCTGCGCAAACCCGTCATGATTGCATGGTCCACGCCCGGTGCTGCGGTGCTGGCGCTGGCCGGCGGCTTTTCCATGCCCGAGGCGATTGGCGCCTTCATGGTCTGTGCCGTGCTCGTGACCCTGTTCGGGGTTACCGGCTGGTTTGAAAAAATCATGGACCGCGTTCCGGTGGCCATCTGCTCGGCCTTGCTGGCCGGTGTGCTGGCGCGTTTTGGCCTGCAGGCCTTTCTGGCCGCGCAGACCGCGTTGCCGCTGGTGTTGCTGATGCTGGCAGTGTATTTGCTCGGAAAACGTTTACTCCCGCGCTATGCCGTAGTGCTGACACTGCTGGTCGGGGTCGTTTTTGTAGCCGCGCGTGGTGAGTTGGCCAGCGCGGATATTGCCTTCGGCCTGGCCATGCCGGTGTTCACGGCACCCAGTTTTAGCTTGAGCGCAATCGTCAGCCTGGGTGTGCCCCTGTTCGTGGTGACCATGGCATCGCAGAATCTGCCCGGCGTGGCCGTCATCAAGGCGACCGGTTACGGCGGCGCCGGCGGCATACCGGTGTCGAAAATCATCACGCTGACCGGCGTGGCCACCTTGGTACTGGCGCCGTTCGGCGCTTTTGCATTGAACCTCAGCGCCATCACGGCGGCGATCTGTATGGGCCGCGAGGCGCATGAAGACCCCGACAAGCGTTACACCGCCGCCGTGTCGTGTGGCGCCATCTATGTGTTGATCGGCATTTTCGGCGCGGCCATCACCGGGGTGTTGACCGCCTTCCCGAAAGAGCTTGTTGCTGCGATAGCCGGGCTGGCGCTGTTGGGAACGATAGGCAATGGGCTGACTGCCGCATTGCAGGATGACCAACACCGCGAGGCCGCGTTGATCACCTTTCTGGTCACGCTTAGTGGCCTTGTGATAGCAGGGGTGGGATCGGCGTTCTGGGGTGTAGTGGCGGGCGGAATCGCTATTGCGGTGCAACAATACAGGCGCCGCCTTACTTGAGCCAAACACCTATGCAAATTCTTTTCGTTGCCGACCCGCTGGAGTCCTTCAAAATTTACAAGGACACCACGTTCGTGATGATGCGGGAGTTGCAAAGACGCGGCCACACGATCGCTGCCTGTGAACCCGGCGATCTGGCGTGGATCAGCGGCGGCTTGGTCAACGCCGTCGTACGGGACATCACCCTGACCGGAGATCCGCGGCAATGGTTTACGCTGGCCGGGTCGTCCGACCGGCAAATGCGTGCGCTAAAGGATTTTGGCGCGGTGGTGATGCGCAAGGACCCGCCGTTCGATTCCGAATATTTTTATGCAACGCATCTGCTGGAGCAGGCCGAGCGTGAAGGCGCCCGCGTGTTCAACAAGCCGCGTGCCTTGCGCGACCATCCGGAGAAACTGGCCATTCTGGAATTCCCGCAATTTACCGGCCCCACGCTGGTCACCCGCAACGCGCGGGACATCAGACGTTTTCACGCCGAACACCGCGACATCATCCTCAAACCGCTGGACGGCATGGGTGGTACCGGCATCTTCCGCGTCCGCGACGACGGAATGAATCTGGGCGCCATCACCGAGACACTGAACCGCAACGGCGCCCAGTCGGTCATGGTGCAGAAGTTTTTGCCCCAGATCGCGCAAGGCGATAAACGGGTGCTTGTGATCGGCGGCAAACCGGTGCCGTTTTGCCTGGCGCGTATTCCGCAGGACGGTGAAGTGCGCGGCAACCTCGCGGTAGGTGGCAAAGGTGTCGCACAGCCACTGTCAAAGCGCGATCGCGAGATTGCCGAGGCGCTCGGTCCCATATTGGCCGGGCGCGGTCTCCTGCTGGTGGGTATAGATGTGATTGGCGACTGCGTCACCGAAATCAACGTCACCAGTCCTACCTGCTTCCAGGAGATAAACGATCAAAGCGGATTCGATGTTGCTGCAATGTTCGTGGACGCGCTGGAAGCCGCGCTGTAACGCTGTACTGCAGTGCGCCATCGCGCGCGCCGCCAAAGCCTGGGCGACCCAAGGCCTCAGGCTGGTGCCGCGACCGCACGCACAGGTGCCAGTGGCAGCGGGCTGCCATCCACAAAAGTTACCAGTTCACCGGGCGCAAGGCGGGTCCAGTTCTCGTTGCGGGTGAGTGGCTCGGTGACCACGATCGCCAACCGGTCCTCCAGCCCGTTGAGTTGGGCCAGGTCCACCTTGATGTCTTCGTCGCGCAGATGCACTTCCGAGAATGGATGCTCGCGCACTAAATAATGCAAATTGGTGCTGGCGTGGGTCCATAGGGCCTGACCGTTGCTGAGCAAAAAGTTGAAAGTGCCGTGGCCCGCTATTCTTGGTACCAGATCGCGCAGCGTCAGGCTCAGCTCAGCCACGCTGGGAGAGCCGGCATGCGACTTGGCCAACTCCTGCAGCAGCCAACAAAACGCCAGTTCGCTGTCGGTGTCGCCCACCGGCCTGAAGCTGCCATGCAAGCGCGGCGTGAAATCCTTCAAGTCGCCGTTGTGCGCAAAGACCCAGTAGCGCCCCCACAACTCGCGCACGAACGGATGGCTGTTCTCCAGCGTCACCTGGCCGACCGTGGCTTTACGCACGTGGGCGATCACGTTGTGGCTCTTGATTGGATAGCTGCGCAGCATCTGTGCGATCGGGGAGGTGGCGGCGCTTTGCTTGTCGACAAAGTAACGAACACCCTTGCCGGCCTGTGCGCCATCACTCTCGAAAAAAGCGATGCCCCATCCGTCCGCATGGTGGTCGGTACCGCCGCCGCGCCGCGAAAAACCGGTAAAACTCAGATGCAGGCTGGCGGGTAGCCGGCTATTCATCCCAAGCAGTTGGCACATGGCATTAGTTTATCCCCGCCGTGCGGTTGGCCGCACATGGCTTTCAGCTCAAACCTCCCGCATCGACTTTTCGCCCCGGTCCGCGCAGCTGCCAGGCCGCGACCATGGCCAGCAGACACAAGGCCGCCAGCATCATGAAGGACTCGTTGAAAGCAGCCAGGCGCGCGGCGCTGCTGGCTGTATGGGTCAGCGAGTCGCCGTGTGCGGTCAGGCGCCACTCCAGCACAATGCCGCACAGGCTCACACCCGTCGCACCACCCAGCATGCGCACGAAGTTGATGGTGCTCGCGCCTTGTGGGATCAGGTCTTTGTGCAGCGCGCGCATGGAGCCCAGGTTGAGCGAGGGCATGATGAAACCCAGCCCGATACGGCTCAGGACCGTCAAGCCGATCATCAGCCAGATCGAGGTTTGCAGATCGACCGTACGAATCAGCAGGAACGAAGCCGCCAGCATGGTCAGTCCCAGGCAGACCAGGATATGCGTGGGGTAGCGGTCCGACAGCCGACCCGCCAACCCGATGGTGCACGCCAGCGCCAGGCCCGAAGGCAACAGAATAGTCCCAACATACGAGGCCGACAATTGCAGTCCGAGCTGCATATAGACCGGCAGCAGATAGGTCGACCCGAAAAGCGCCATGCCGTAGGTAAATGCGACCAGGCTGCCCATGGCGAAAGGCCGGTCCGTGAACAGCGCCTGGTTCATAAGGGGCGCGTTCGAGCGGCTATCGGCGGCCGCCGCGCCCAGGCGCCGCTGCCGCACCACGAACCACACCACCGCCACCATCGCCCCAATCAGCAAACCGGCGGCCTCGGGTGTCAGCCCGCCATGCAGTTGCACCAGGCCGTTGAGCAGGCACAAGGTGCCAAAGGTGGCCAGCACCAGGCTGGGCCAATCCAGCCCGGCGCCATCGCGATTCGCGGCTGCGCCGCCCGGCGCACTGCTGGGTACGAAACGTGACGACAGCCATAACGAAGCCAGGCAAAACGGAACCACCACGAAAAAGATCGAACGCCAGCCGAACAGGTCTACCAGCACGCCACCTAAACTGGGCCCCATGGCGGGCGCCAATACCGCGCCGACGCCGAAAATACCCATCGCGCGGCCCTGCTCATGCGGCTCGAAAGCCCGCATGATCACAATCGCGGGGATCGGTTGCACCACACCCGCCGCCAGGCCTTCGGCCACGCGAGCCGCCAGCACCAACGAGAAATCGTTGGACAGGCCACCTGCCACGCTTCCGCCGAGCAGCAACCACATCGTGCCGGCATAGGTGCGGCGATAGCCATAACGTCCGAGCAGCCACGGTGTGGTCAACATGGACACCGTCATGGCGACCATGAAACCCGATGCCACCCATTGCGCGCGCTCCTGGCCGATGGCGAAGTGCCGGCTCATGTCGGGAACGGCCACGTTGATGATGGTCGACGACATGATTGCCGCGACCGAGCCCACCATCACGGCAAGCAGCAATAACCAGCGGTAACGCGTGCCGTAACGCGCGCGCAGTTCAGGAATCGTGGAGGCGCGCGTCAAGCGTTATCCGGGCAAGTGCGGAGTCATACCGGTTTCTTGCCAGCATATTCCGTTGCTGTCGTTTCACCCGGCAGCATCAGCACGAATACAGCAGTGCAGCAAGCGATGGCCGCCATCACCAGCAACAGGTTGGTAAACCCGGCTGTCTTGACGGCCGGCCCGAGCGAATAAACCGCCAGCGAACTGATGCCGAAAGAGACCGCCAGCCGCATGCCCGAAACGCGCGAACGCATCGAATCGTCAACATAACGCACGATCATCGCGTCGGTAAACGGAATGGCGCCGAATATCGCCACCATGAAGCCGGCTTGCAGCAAAAGCAATACCCAGCCCTGGGCATAGGCGGCCAGCAGGAACATGGGAACTTGCTAAAATACGATGCCCAGGTACAACAGCTTGAGCGGGTAGCGGTCGATCAGCCGCCCGACGACCACCTGCGCGAACGACGCCACCGTATACACCACCGCCAGCATAATGCCGAGTTGGG
>JANYBQ010000603.1 GCA_025360705.1 Betaproteobacteria bacterium
TCCAATCAGCAGGTATTCAACGCCGTTGTCAGCCAGCGCGCGAAGCAACAGCTTGAGTTCCTCGACACTTGCGGGCCGAGCCGTGCCTTGCGCTTCATCTGTCATGTTCAGGGTCCCGAACGGCTTCGCGCGCGCACATTCAGACGGATCGCGTCAACCAATGCTTCCTCGGAAGCGCAATTCATTTCTTCGTGCGAGGAGAACCGATAGATGCCATGACGAATGCCGGTGGTGGCAACCGCCGCCAGTGCAAGCCCGGCACTCTGGTGCGCGCGGGCTGCGCCCAGCCCCTGGGCGCTGAGCGTCAACTGGGGACCTGGGATTCTGTGGTGGCCGACGACTCGCATGCGCAAAGTATGGCAGAGCCGCAAATCAATGGCGCGGAGCCGCTGCGTGAGTTTTTCAGTTGCCGTCAGTGCATGGTCAGCGCACCGGCCCCAGCAGCGCGCGCTGGCGTAGCGAGTTCCGGATCTGGTTGAGGTCGGCCCTTGATGCGCTGGGCTGCCGCTGGGGAGAGCCCCTTCAAGTGTTCAAACTGGCGTGAAGACGAAGGGAATCGTGGTGCTTGCTTTTTGCGCCGCAAGAGAAGCTGCGCCTGCGGATGCCACGATGACATCCACTGGACCAGCATGGAGGTGCTGGGTGCCACCAAATGGATGCGAGTTACATTGCGGTCAGACATCCCGACCCAACGGCCTTTTGGAGTTCGCAAATATGCTCGATCTATTGGTACACAACGCCACCCTGCCCGACGGCCGCACCGGTATGTCGCTGGCCGTGCAGGACGGCCGCTTCGTTGAAGTAGCCGCCGGCCTGCAAGCCGCCGCGCGCGAAACCCTGGACGCGCAAGGCCTGCTGCTCAGCCCTCCTTTCGTGGACGCACATTTTCATATGGACGCCACGCTGAGTTACGGCATGCCGCGCGTGAACCAGAGCGGCACGCTGCTCGAAGGCATCGCATTGTGGGGCGAGCTCAAACCCAGCCTGACGCAGGACGCGCTGATCGAACGCGCGCTGACCTACTGCGACTGGGCCGTGGCCAAGGGCCTGCTGGCGATCCGCAGCCACGTGGACACCAGCGACCCGAGCATGCTGGCGGTGGAAGCCTTGCTGGAGGTTAAACGCCGCGTCGCTCCCTACATCGAACTGCAATTGGTGGCGTTTCCGCAGGATGGCGTGCTGCGTTCGCCCGGCGGCCTGGAGAATCTGCAACGCGCGCTGGACCTGGGCGTGGATGTAGTGGGGGGCATACCGCACTTCGAACGCACCATGGCCGATGGCGCGCACAGCGTCAAGCTGCTGTGCGAGATTGCCGCCGCGCGCGGCAAGCTGGTGGACATGCACTGCGACGAGTCGGACGACCCGTCGTCGCGGCATATCGAGACGCTGACTTATGAGACCCAGCGCCTGGGTCTGCAGGGGCGCGTCACCGGCTCGCACCTTACCTCGATGCATTCGATGGACAACTACTACGTGTCCAAGCTGTTGCCTCTGATCGCCGAAGCGCAGGTACATGCCATCAGCAACCCGCTGATCAACATCACGCTACAGGGGCGACACGACAGCTATCCCAAGCGGCGCGGCATGACACGGGTTCCCGAGCTTATGGCGCACGGCGTGACGGTGGCGTTCGGCCAGGACTGTGTGATGGACCCGTGGTATTCGCTCGGTTGCGCCGACATGCTCGAGGTAGCCAGCATGGGCCTGCACGTAGCCCAGATGACCAGCCAGGCCGCGATACGTCAATGCTTCGACGCCATCACGAAGAACCCCGCAAAAATCATGCACCTGGATCGCTACGGGTTGGAGCCCGGTTGTAACGCCGATTTTGTGTTGCTGCAGGCGCGTGATCCGGTGGAAGCGATAAGACTGCGGGCCACGCGGCTCAAGGTGTACAAACGCGGCAAGCTGGTGGCGGAGTCACCGGCGGCGACTGCGGCGCTGCATTTGGATGGGCGGCCGGCGCAGACATCGCTACTGAGGTAGTCACCCATGAAACTGTGGCAAAAGCTGTCGGTGGCCGCAGGCATTACAAGTGCGATGGGCGTCGCATACTGGAAATTCGCGATTCCCACGCACCGGTTTCAGATTCGATCAGAGTTGGTGATGTTGGGCACAAGACGTCCTCGAAAGACAACCTGTGAATCGCCGATTTGACCCTGCCCGCAAGCCGCAAGCTGCGTGTCGTTGGCATCAGCACGGTGGCGCTGCTCACCAGCGCGCACTACGATTATCGCCACCACGCGTCCGACTTTCTGGCAGCTGACGGGACACAGGCAAAACTTGACCAACTGAGAGCATCCGCAACAAGGGCGGAACCATCGGCGATGAGCCCAACAGCAAGGGCGCGTGGCAAGAGTAGCCGAATTTTTCGGAGCCGCCACTGGTGATCGAAGGCGCAGCCGACCGCTGGAATCATCGCACCGACGAGGACCATTACAGAGCAGCCGGGCAACACCGATGAGCCGGCGCAACACACGGGAATCGAAACCGCGCTCTCAAAGCCAGAAAACAGCGGTTCCTGACAACCGTTCCCCGCAGAAGCCGTGGCTGCCGAGGTAGGCCGCCAGCGGGCAGAGCCGTAGTCGGGGTGCTGCTTGCCGAGCAGCGTCTCGATCATCGGGGGCACGACAAGCATCATTGGGCTCACGGATTCAGTAGTTTGTCAGACCGCACTATCGATGCCATTAGAAATATTTCGTTGATGGATCGGTGTCCAAACTCTAAAATTGACCGGGTAATAAACTGCAGACAACCACCGGAGAGAACCATGTCAACCGATACAAAATGCCCGTTCCCGGGCAGCGCTCGCAAACCCGCAGTGGCTGGGGCCACGACAAACGCGGACTGGTGGCCTAATCAGCTGAACCTAAAGACTCTTCATCAGAACTCTAGCCTGTCCGATCCTATGGGCAAGGAGTTCAACTACGCTGACGAGTTCAAGAGCCTCGACCTGGATGCCGTGATCAAGGACCTCCATGCTTTGATGACGACGTCGCAGGACTGGTGG